>NZ_KN390002.1:4652-24809 GCF_000213295.2 Capnocytophaga sp. oral taxon 329 str. F0087 | reverse complement strand
CGGTCTCTGCTTGTTGTGGACGAGGAGGTACTATAGGTTGCTCTATTGATACTGCCCAATCAGGAGTAGAAGCCTCGCGCAATGGTTGCTGTGTATTAATAGTAGTAGGAGGAGTTATGTTCTCTACTGGCTGAGTCACTGCTTGTGCTACTGGAGCGGCTTGCACTGGAGCAGCTACTGTTGTTTGTGCAGGTGCTACTTCTGATGCAGGGGTTGCTGCAGGAGCTGGAGTAGCTACAGGAGCAGAAACTGGTGCGGCTACTTCTGCAGGCGGATCATCAGGAAGAGTGTAAGAATGCCAATCGTTCCAATCTTGATATAAAGAGGTAAGATCTTCATCAGAAGTATTCGTTACTGGTTGAGCCGCTGCGGGTTCAGTTATTGCAGCTTCAGGGGAAGCAAACTGTGTCATCTCTACTACCGAATCTGTTGTGGTTTCTGGAACTTCAGCTGGAGTAGGTTCTGCTACTACTTCAATAGAAGCCGCTGCGGTCTCTACAGGAGGAGTAGCAAAGTGAACAGGCTCTACAGGTGCCGGTTCAGCTGCTGGAGTAGGTTCTGCAGGAGGAGTAGTAAAGTGAACAGGCTCTACAGGTACTGGTTCAGCTATTGGAGCTGGTTCAGTCACTACTGTTGCAGGTGCTGGAGTAGGGTCTGTAGGAGGGGTAGCAAAGTGAATAGGCTCAGCAGGTGCCGGTTCAGCAGGAGCTGGCTCAGGTGTTGGTTCAGGAGTAGGCTCAGCAACCTTCTCGGCTATTGGTTCAGCAGCAGCCTGAACGGGTGCTGGTTCCATAGCTACAAAAGCAGGTTTTTCAGCCGGTGTTTCTTCTATCAAAGGCTGCTCAAGAGGTTGTAACTCTTTGAAAGCTACATCAATATTGAAGATGTTTTCCTGTTCATCAATAAAATTAGCAACCTTTCGCAAGGTATAAGTCATACGTTGCTCTGAGGTTCTTAGCATTTGGTAGTATTTTTCGACAAAGCCCAATATAGTGATTTTCTCAGAAATCTTATGCGCTTTTTGGCTAAGCTCGCTGAGATTTAATCGCCCTTGATAGGCTATAATTTCGGTGGCTAAATCAACTAATTCTTGCTCTAATGTTTCTTTCATAGCAAATGGAGTTTATGATGTGGCAAAGATACAATTTTTTTGGTAATCTCTTGCTTATTTTTCTAAAAAACTTTCTTATTCTTTTTATAGCTCTCTTTTCTTTTTGTGCTTCAGTAGTTTAGCTGTACTTTTCTCTAATACTTTCAAACTCTCTAAATAAGATTGTTCTACAGGCGATAACGTTTTCGCTTCGTAAGTTCGGTATTCTTGTGTTGCTTTTTGTATAGCTTGCTCGTGACTAATATTTCCGGCTCCTTTTAGTACTCCTTTGCCATAATTGGCTGAAAATTTGTCTAATTCTTCTATCCAATCTTTCATATACATAGGTGTCTGCATTTCTGCTTTGAGTTCTGCTAAATCAAAAAAAGCAGAAACAAGGCGGTTTAAGCGGAATAACTCCTCTTCTGTAAGATAATTCTTGGCGATTTTAGCTTCATTAAGCGTAGGCAATGCTCCTTTGAAAGTAGTCAGTCCCATAAAATCTTTGCTACTATCAGCTTTGTGATAAATTAGTTCTGCTGAAGTTTGTTCGCTGCTGGCATAATGCAGTTTGTTCTGTACTACTTTGAAAAAAGCAATAGTAGTTTCACTTTTAGGATCGTAGTCTAAACTGGTAGCATACAAATCGAGTACTTGACGGTATAAAGCCTTTTCACTAGAACGAATATCTCTAATTCTATTAAGCAGCTCTTTCCAATAGTTGCCCCCAGCATTACCTTTCAGCCGCTCATCATCCATTGTAAAACCTTTTATAACATATTCTTTAAGCCTTTCGGTAGCCCATTGTCTAAAACGCGTTCCTTGTACTGACCTAACGCGATAGCCTACTGAAATAACTACATCTAAATTGTAGTGTTTTACTTCTCTTTCTTGAGTTTTACTCTCTATTGCACCGTGCTTATAGGTTTGTCGGAAACTCCGACAGACCACTTTTTCATCTAATTCTCCTTCCTCAAAAATGTGAGAAATGTGTTCCGTGATAGTACTACGCCCTTTTCCAAATAAAGTAGCCATTTGTTCTTGCGTAAGCCATACGGTTTCGTTTTCAATCTTTACATCTATTTGTACTGAACCATCTTCACGTTGATAAAGTATGATTTCTCCTTTTTGTGCTTCCATTTTTTATATTTGCGCAAAAAGACTTCAGCTCTCTTATGAGGGCTAAAGTCTTCTTATTTATTAGGTGTCTCTTTATGCTACTTTCTGTGCGGCTTACTTTACTGAGGCTTCGTAAATACCCTCAATGGTCTCTGCTAACATTTGGTTGAATTCTGTATCTGTTTGCTGAGCAGAAAGTCCTTGAGTGAGAGCACGTGAGAAACTAGCGATTACTCCTTTGTTCTTAGCCAATATTTCATTGGCTTTTTCGCGAGGATAGCCCCCTGAAAGGGCTACTACACGTACTACACGAGGATGTTTAGTAAATTCTTTATAGAAATTATCAATAGTAGGCAAAGAGAGTTTGAGCATCACGTCAGAGGTGTCGCGCAAACGATCTAAATGCTTCCTGATTTCATCGCGTAGGATAGCTTCTGCTCTTGACTTATCAGGAATGGTAATGTCTACCTCTGGCTCAATAATCGGAACAAGTCCTGCATCGATAATGACTTGCGCTACCTCAAACTGTTGGGCTACTACTTGTGCAATACCTCTGGGAGAGGCTTCTTTGATTACTGAACGCATCTTAGTACCGAAAATATGTCGCTCGTTGGCACGCTTTAGTAGGTCTGGTAGTCCGTCGATTGGCTTCATCAGTTGTACCCCATCACTATCGATATCTAAAAGTCCTTTATCTACTTTGAGGAAAGGAATAATGTGTTTTTCTTCCCAAAGATAATCAGCCGTGTATTTACCGTCGATAAGGTTATCCATTGTCTGCTCGAAGAGGATAGCCCCAAGTATTTTTTCACTATTGAAAGCAGGACTTTTGATGATACGAGTGCGCATTTGGTGAATAAGAGCAAACATTTCAGCATCGTTAGTATACTGACTTTCGTCTATCCCATAGAGCTTTAATGCTTTAGGAGTGCTCCCCCCACTTTGGTCGAGTGCCGCAATAAAGCCCTTTCCATTTTTCATTTGTTCAAGTTGTTCTTTTTTCATTGTAAAAACCTTTATTTAATGCCACAAAGGTACAACATATTTTTCTAAAAAACAAATGTACTTGTAGGTAATTCTTCTTCATTTACCAAATTGGCGTCAGTGACGGGGCTCCAAGCATAGCGTACCGACTTAGGGATACGGACTTGCTCGCAACTTACCTTGACCTCATCGCCTACTATCTCGGCAGTGGCAGGATAGAAAATACCATTGCCATCAGAAAGCTCGAACCCACGTATGGGCTTATTGTCGGAGGTGTGCAAGCCTTTGGCGTAATTGAAGCTAACAAAGGCTGCCCCTTCGGCAAAATGTACCGAACGCAAAAGAGGTCCTGAGGGGGTAATATGCTGCTTATCGTATGTTCGATTTAGCGCCCAACGCGCTAAACGCTCGCCTATAGGTTGCTTGTTTTTGGGGTGTACATCGGTACGGTGACCGTAGTCGTAAGACACTGCCATACCGCTATAGGGCACCTCGGAGAGCAGACGGCGTTGCGAATCGCGGAACCAACCCCAAGAAGGGCGGTTGATGCTCGATAACTGCACATAGTAAAACGGCAATTTAGGATTTTGAAACGTTTCCCGCCAACTTTTTACCAATAGCTTAAATAGCTTAGAATGAGCATCTTTATTATGAGCATTCGATTCTCCCTGATACCATATCACTCCTTTGATAGGGAAGTCTTTTAGCGGCAATATGGCTGCCTCGTACAGATAAGCAGGCTCATAGGGGTGGCGCTGTAGTTTGTCCGTACTCTTTTTGATATTTTGAGAGGCACGCTCGCGTACCCATTGCATTATAAAATCGTTATTACGCCAATCGTATAATATGCGAGGGAAATTGTTTTCAAGAGTATTTCTGCCAACCCACGCTTCAGTAGGAGAGCCTCCTACAGCATTGCAAATCAGTCCGATAGGCATATCTAAATCTTTTTGTAGCCATCTGCCGAAATAATAGCCTACGGCTGAAAACTCAGCTGCGGTTTTCGGGGTACATTCTTGCCACTGTGTATCGCGATAGTACTGTAGGTGGTTGAGCGAATCGAGGACTGTGGCATTCCACTCTACCGCATCGGTACGCCAGCGGGCTTTCATATCGTAGAAACGTATATTAGGATTAGTGGCTCGTGGTATATCAGTAGCTCCGGTAATGATTTGTTTGAGCATAAACTCCATATTTGATTGCCCTGAACAGAGCCATACCTCGCCAGCTACCACATTTTTGAGTATGCGTTTCTGCTTGCCAGCTACTATGCTAAGCGTATAGACTTCTTTGGCTTTCAGCGGGTCTAAAACTACTTGCCAATTGCCATTTTCGTCGGCTACGGCGCTGTATTTCTGTTTGCCTATACTCACCATTACCTTAGTGCCTGTATTGGCGGTACCTTTTATCGGTAATGGCTGTCCGTGCTGTAGCACCATATTATCGGTGTAAATAGCAGGCAATTGCAGTCCACCGTAATCGCCAGTGATAGCACTGTATACTACCTTAGCCAAGCGAGCAGCGCCTTCAGCATTAGGATGCAGTCCGTCGGGGAGCAACTGAGGATAAGGGTAAAGAGGCGCGTGGAAATCTATCAGTTGGGCTTGCGCCTCGCGGGCTACCATCGTAATAGCCTCTTGAATCTCGGCGTGCCAATCGCGGGTGCCTGACTCGAAGCGCGGGTGCCGATGTGAAATAGGACTCATCTGCGCCAAAAGGATACGCGCCTGAGGATTGACTTCCTTGAAAGAAGCGATAAGCTGTAGATAGTCGCTTACAAAATTATCGCGGTAGTTAGGCCAGTTGCGAGGGTCGGTATCGTTGATGCCTAAGTGGATAACCACTATATCGGCTGCAAAAGCAAGTGCTTGTTTATACTCATCTTGTTGGGTGTAGGGGCGGTGACCTTTGTTGAGCAAGGTAGCCCCTGATTTGCCAAAATTGCCTACTAAATAAGCTTTGCCTAAAGCGCGCTGCAATACTGAAGGGTAGGCATCTTGGGTTCTGTTTTCGAGCAAATAACCATAGGTAATGCTGTTGCCTACACAGGCCACTTTAGTCAGTTTTTTTTGAGCTCCTGCCCCCAATGAGAGTAGCAGCAGCATTGTCAATAATATTTTTTTCATTCTGATATGGTTTTTCTGTTGTTATAGTCCACCGATGCGCACTAAACTACCCAATACAACCATTGTAACCCCTAAGAGTGTTACACAGATGATGTGCACTGCCATTTCAGGTAGTTTTTTGATATTTCCTTTGCGCAGCTGAGGTAGTACACGTGTTTGCGCCGAGATGGCAAAACACACAGAAGTAAGCAAACAAAGGAGTTTTAGGGAAACTACTTTTTCTATTGAAAAATCGAAGTGCAGCCAAGTGCTGAAACTTACTCCGTAGTCGTATGCCATTAGTATACCCGTGATAACCAACACTAAGAGTGATGGCATTCCGATAGGCTCGTACGTTTTTTCGAAATTGCCTATATAGCTAAAATCGTTGTGCTTAAGCGCTTTAGGGAGGTAGCCTATAGCCAACACTAAGTGTCCGCCTACCCATATAGTAGCCGCCACTAAATGCAAAATTAAAAGGATATGATGTGTGTACATTACTTATTATTAAATGTGTTCATTGTTATTGCAAGTCCTGCTAAGCCATATGAGAGTACTGCCTCAGCACATTTAGCTACGCGCTCAGGGAGTAGTGTTTGTTCTTCGGGCGCCCACTCGCCTAATACGTAGTCTATCTGTTTACCAGACTCGAAATTACTACTGATACCGAAGCGCAAACGGGCGTACTCTTGGGTACCTAACTGATACTGAATATCTTTAAGTCCGTTATGTCCGCCATCACTACCTTTCCCTTTGATGCGCAAGGTGCCGAATTTTATATTGAGGTCATCGCAGACTACTAATAGATTTTCAGCCGTCAAACGTTCTTTTTCGAGCCAATAGCGTACTGCTTTGCCACTGAGGTTCATATAAGTAGAGGGTTTCAGCAGTATAAATGTGCGCCCTTTCACTTTTATCTCGGCGAGGTCGCCCAGCTTTTGAGTGGTGAAAGAAGCATTATGGTCTTTAGCCAACTTATCGGCTACTAAAAAACCGATGTTGTGGCGCGTATTAGCATATTCAGCCCCTATATTGCCGAGGCAAGCAATTAGATATTTTTTCATAGCTACAAAGGTAATAATAATTTGCTAAATAGGCAATTTGTTTGCGTTTTTAAACCACAGGTTCGCCGTAGAGGTCGTAATCGGTGGCATCTATGATTTTTACTTCTACAAAATCGCCTGTTTTTACGTAGTGTTTTTTGGCATCGATAAGTACCTCATTATCGACATCGGGAGAGTCGTACTCAGTACGCCCTACAAAGTAATTGCCCTCTTTGCGGTCGATGAGACAACGGAAAGTCTTGCCTACCTTCTGTTGGTTGAGTTCCCACGATATTTGCGACTGTATTTCCATTATCTCGTTGGCACGAGCGAGTTTTACCTCTTCGGGTACGTCGTCTTCAAGGTCGTAGGCGGTGGTATTCTCTTCGTGGCTGTAGGTGAAGCAACCTAAACGGTCAAAACGCATTTCTTTCACAAAGAATTTTAGCGCCTCGAAGTCGGCTTGGGTTTCACCTGGGTAACCAACGATTAGGGTGGTGCGTATTGCCATTTCGGGCATCGCCTCGCGGAATTTCTTCAGCAGTTTAGTGGTTTTCTCTTGGGTAGTGCCGCGCTTCATACTCGCCAAAATAGGGTCGGAGATGTGCTGCAACGGTATGTCTAAGTAATTGCATATTTTGGGCTCTTCTTTCATCACCTCTATGACGTCCATAGGGAAGCCTGTAGGGAATGCGTAGTGTATGCGTATCCACTCGATGCCTTCGACTTTTACGAGGGCGCGGAGCAGGTCGGCAAGAGCGCGTTTTTTGTAGAGGTCGAGTCCGTAGTAAGTAATATCTTGAGCGATGAGTATCAGCTCTTTAACGCCTTTGGCAGCGAGCTTTTCGGCTTCGGTGACAAGCGCCTCGATAGGGGTGGAAATGTGAGCGCCCCGCATCAGTGGGATAGCACAAAAGCTACAAGGGCGGTCGCAGCCCTCAGATATTTTGAGATAAGCGTAATTTTTAGGGGTAGTGGTGAGGCGTTCGCCTATCAGCTCGTGCTTATAGTCCGCCCCCAATACTTTTAGCAGTGCAGGCAGTTCGCTAGTGCCGAAATACTGGTCGACATCGGGTATTTCTTTTTCTAAATCGGGTTTGTAGCGCTCAGAGAGGCAGCCCATCACGAATACCTTGTCGATTAGGCCTGCTTCTTTCTGCTGCACATAGTCTAAAATGGTGTTGATGCTCTCTTCTTTGGCGTTATTGATAAAGCCACAGGTGTTGATAACCACGATATTACCCTCTTGCTCGTGAACTACATTTTTGCCGCCAGCCTTTAGCTGCCCCATAAGGACTTCGCTGTCGTATACGTTTTTAGAGCAACCGAGGGTTACTACGTTTATAGTGTTTTTCTTTATACTTCTTGTTCGCATTTGTTGTTAGTTTCAGGCGGCAAAGATACGGATAATTTGCTAATTAGGCAATTTGTGGATTTCGTTAATGAGAGGAAAGGGAAGGCTGCGGGAAGTAATAAATTATTTTTATCTTTGCACCCTTAAAAAAAACATACAAAAAAATGAAGAAAAGATTTTTGATAGCGGCTTTTTTTGCGCTATTTTTAGGAGGTATTGCCGTAGCACAATCTCAAGAGCAAGCCTCAACCCTTACTGAACTACAAGCTGAAAAAGAAAAATTGGAAGCCAAACTCGCTAAAGTCCTTGAAGAGAAAGAAAATGCAGAAAATTCTTTAATAGGTAAATACAAAGATGTAGCATTTGCTTTTAATAACCACATCAGCAAAAAACAAAAGAAGTTTGCTAAGATTGTTTTGCGAGGTGCCAAACGCAAAGAAAAGCGAATTAAAAAGGAATTGAAAAGGCTTAATAAACGTATTGAGAAAATTAGCAAATTAGAGAATTAGAAAAATCCCCGCTTATAGGTTGTTCTATGAGCGGGGATTTTTATGTTTATTCGGGGGCAGAATAGGTTACTATATCAATACCAATGCCGTTGGGGTCTATAATAGCAAAATGACGGTCGCCCCAAGGTTCTTCGCGAAGCTCTATGGCAATGGGTACTCCTTGCTCTTTTAGGCTGTGGTAATACTCATCTACATTCTCTACTTCAATGGTGAGGTATACTCCCTGTTGGGTAAAAGGTTTTTGAAAGAGAGGCTGTTGCGAAGGGTGATTAGGCAATAAAAAACTGATTTCTGCCTCGTGATTGGGGGTGTGCAACAGCAAATAAAAGTCGTTTTCAAAAGTAATACCAAATTGCAATACTTGAGTGTAGAAAGCCTTGCTCTCGGCTAATTTCTCGGTTATAATACCTGCGTTTAATTTCATTCTGATAATGTATTTGTTATTCGGCGGCAAAAGTACCGCAAGCACAGGGAATGTGATTGTAAAAAACGGACAAAAAATGACTAGTCTAAATCAATGTCAAATAACATTTCTAAATCTGTCTTATAAATAATACTTATTTCTGTATTGTATAATAAGAAACCAGAAACTTTAGGAGGATAAACTTTATCTAAAGTTTGTTCTTCTAAAATGAACTCCTTTCTTAACTGCATTAGTAATCTGCCAAGAGCGTTTTTACCAACTAAAAAACCATTTTCTTCTTTTGCCCCCCAATCTCTATCTTTATTGGATAATTCTACAATAGGTTTTTCTTCTGTTTTCCTTAGAAGTTCCGAAAGTCGATGATAATTATGTAAAAGTTTTATTTTTAAAACCCAATACATTATATCATATTTTTTTTGTTCCCAATCTTGACGAGTATATTTATAGTGTTTTTTACTAATCATTTTAGCTGTCATTGGGCTATTTTGGTTTATTATTTCCTCTTGTATTGCAGGAAAAAGAGGATATCTACAAGCCTGATATAAGGCTTCTGACGAAGGGATAATAACATTATTTACCAAAATCGAAAAACCAGAAGCCATATTAGATAAAGCTCCAAATGATTCTTTTGTACTTCTAAAAGTAATGACTTCTTCTTTCTTGTATGTTCTCTCGTTTGTATTCATATTCCTCTATTTTTAAGTGAAAATAAGGGTGTCCAATTATGTCCAAATACATCCCACCAAAATACTATTGGGCAAGTGTTAGAGATATTTCTCCAAGTAAAAAACAAAGTACCTGTTCCTAATGTTTTATGTGATTTTACAGTGTCTCCTAAAGGCCTTTTACGAGGGTCTGGATTTTCTTTTTTTACCTTTTGTAACAATTCTAATCCTTTGTCTAAAATTATCTTCTCAAATTTATTTCTATTCTCTTTAGAACTAAAAAAAGTTTCTTCTAAGGGTAGCTGTTCTGGTCTAAATGTAGGAGGAGAATAAGGGTTGTTTACATTAAGTTTTCCTATATATTCTGATATTTTACTAGATTGTTTATCAATAGGATAAGTACAATTTATCTTTTGTTTCTGAGCAATCCATTCGGGTTTTAATTTATTTTCTATTATGTAATTAGCTTCTATATCCAATATATCTTTTAAAGGAACTCCTATATCTTTTCCTAATCCCCATAATATGTTTCCATATCCTAATGTATGATAACAAAATAGACTTAAGGCAATTGTTTTTTGCTTATTAATAAAAGAATCTCGCTCTTTTTCTATAATAGATTTTAAATCTCTACTTATAGTTCCTCCTGTGGCTAAAATATCATCAAAATAAATATAATGTTTCTTTGAAGATATCTGTATTAAAAAATTATAGTCTATTCCGTACTCTTTTTGTAATATTTCTTTTACTAAAACTAAAATTTCTCTCTGACTTTTTTCTTCTTTTTGAAGATCAATAAAATAAGCATTTTTAATAAAGTCATTCATAGATGAGTATTTATATCTTATTCTAAAAGATTCTAAATGTTCTTTTAGAATAGAAATGGCTTTTTCTTTTGAAACATATATATTTGGTAAGAAATGAAGAAGTTCTGTTAGTATAAACTCACCATCACCTCCAAATTGTTCAGCCCATTTTAAAATATGTTCAACAGACATTTTATGTTTTGTGTCTGGGTAATCACAGTGATAATCTTTTAGTATTTCAAATATTTTTTCTGCTAATTCTTGCATATTTAAAAAGTGTCTTTTGTAGTAGAAAGTATGAATTAGTAATTTATGAGGGCAAAATTAATTAAAAAATCGTTACTTCAAAATCTTTTTAACATTTTACTATATAAATACCTTGCTAGGGGTATCGCCGTATAATGTTTTAAACGATTTGATAAAGTGGGCTTGGTCGTAATAAGTGTCTAAAAAGGAATGGTTGTGATAGGCTTTTGTACTTAGTATATGCTGGAAGCGCACAATATTGCTAAAAGTCTTTGGGTTATCGCCTATGTAGTAGTCGAAAAGGCGGCGCAACTGTCTGGGGCTGATGCCTGTATCTAACTGACTAATATGCATCGTGCCTTTGCTTTGCAATATCTGTGAAAGTGCTGAGAAAAAGCGGTTGTCAATCTGCAAAGGACGTTGTAATAGGTGGCGGAGAAAATAGACGTCTAAGCACTGTGCTGTGGCAGGTAATGATAGAGGAGCTCCCAACTGCTGAGCTATAAAAGTAGCCAACGCGGGAACTACCTCGCGTAAGGGGATTTCTTGTGCGCTGATTTCAAAAGCATCTTGACCAAAAAGTAACGGAAAGGCACTAGGCAGGAAGCGCACCCCTACATAGTGGAAAGCCCCCGTTATAGGAAACTCTATGTATGTATTGCAATAGCCCATAAGGGAACTCATCTGCGGGTTATCGCATTCAAAAAACAAGTCGATGCAGCCATCGGCAACTACTCGATAGAAGAAAGGTGTGTTGCGTGGAGGAGATTTCAGTTCCCAATAGCAATAGATAAATGGACGCAAAGCCTCGCAGGGAAGAAACTCGGTATAGGTAACCTCTTTTTCTTCCGCAGGAATAACCGATTGCATAGGGTGATAATAGGGGCGAAGTGATAACACGCGTATTGCTATTGATTGAATGCAAAAGTACAAAGAATTAGCCAATTAGGCAATTTGTGGATTTGGTTGATGGGAGGAATAGGAAGGCTATGAAGGCTGAGAGGGCTGGAAGAGGAATGAGATAATGATATTTTCAAGTTTATAAAATCCCCGTTTATAGGTTGTTCTATAAGCGGGGATTTGTTGATTTTGCTAATTGTTATCGGCTAATGACTATCCATTGTCCGGTGGTGCGGGTGTTGTAGCGGTTGTTGTACATCGCTTCGGCATAAGTGCCTGGTAGATAGTATCTACCTGCATACGATGCGTTTAACTTCAGCTTTATCACCTTAGTTTCGTTGGCTCTAAGTGATAAATAGAAGTTCGCACGGTCATCGCGGAAATCGGCGTAGTCTATATACTCGTTATCATCAGCTCCGTAATCGGTGAAGCGGGTGTTGATAATCTCAAACCCTGAAGGGATGAGCTGTGTAAGAGCAACGTTATCTACCCGCTCGTTGGTGAGGTTGCGCACCTCTATAGAGGCGGTTAGCTCGGTGCTTTGACGTAGGGTGCTGACATCTATCGTTTGTCCCTTATTATTATGGAAAACTGTTTTGATAGAAAGTCCGTTTTGCATAGCTAACTCTTGTCCCACAGGTAAGACTCCGCTGCTAATTAGGCGTACGTAAAGCGTTTGCTTTGAGTTGTTTTTCACCTGTACAGGCGTTTGTCCTTTGGTGTTGAGGGTTACTTGTACCATTGGTTCGCTTGAGCTTACTTTTTCGGTCTTGCCATTTACGGTATAGGTAGCCTCGAAGCTCTTGCCACTCTTGTTTACTGCTACGTACTTAGCCATAGCATAAAGCGAATAGGCGGTGGTTTGAGTGCTGAGCCAATCGTTAGAAGATAGTTTTTCGGCTATCTCGGCTGCCCAACGAGCAGCATCGGTTTTTCTGCCTATTAGTAGGGCTGTTTCCATTGCCATTGCCTTGTTGCGCCATACGGAACCATAATAATAATCGCTGTCCTCATCTATAGCAGTGGTGAGGAAGAGTTTTTCGGCCGTCTGTTTCTGACCAATAAGAGCATAAGCCGCTGCTAAGGTACGTTTGGCATTTTCGCTTATATCTTTGAGTTCGCGTAGGCGGTTCATAGCTCCTTTGTTGGCACTACCGGCTAAAGCCAAAGTATAGAGGCGGTAGGCTTGCGCGAAATCATTGCCATATTCGGGTTCGTATCGCCATTGGCGCGCTTCAGTATTCTGGTAGTCTAACCACTTCTGCTTGCTGCCAGAAGGTAATACATAGCCTTTCTTCTCGGCTTCGATATAGAAGTGACCAATGTATGAGGTAACCCAATTATCGGCATAACGACCGCCTTTCCAATAGCTGAAGCCACCGTTGCTCAATTGGTTTTCGTGTAGCTTGCTAATAGCCGCTTTGACATTCTTGCTCACTTCGTCGGCTTTGTCTTTGCTAAGCGTTATAAAGTCGGCTAAGAATAGCTGAGGGAATGCGCCAGAGGTAACTTGCTCGCCACAACCGTGAGGGTAACTGATGAGGTAGCCCAAACGCTGGTGTAGGTTCACCCCTGGGAAGCTAGAAATCTCGAGAACTGTTTTATTCTTTTCGCCTAAAGCAGCCGTGTTGAGGGTCTGTGCTTGTCCGCTAGTAAGTACTGCATTTTGTACCGCATAGGTAAGCGGATTAGGGTTGTAAACGCCCATTTCGACCTCGTAAGTAGCTTTTTCTTTGCCAGAAGTAGCGGTTATTTTGACCTTGCCTACCCCTTGTTGGGCAGCTTCGAGTTCAAAATAAGCCATTTGCTCTCCGTTTTTGGTAAAGGTGAGCGACTGTTGGCTATTACCTACTACCTTGAACTGTCCGTTAGTGCTAACGCTAAGGCTTACGTTGCGCACGTGGTTTTCCATAGCAAATACAGTTACTGGCAATACTACTTTTTCGCCAGGTACGGCTTTGCGTGGCAATGAGCCTAAAAGCGATAATGGGCTAGTAACCGGTATGTCTTTCTTCTCGGCACTACCATAGGCGTTGTTCTTGACATCGGCTGCTACTACCATTACACGGGCAGACCCCATATAGTTAGGAATCGCTACTGAGTGAGTATTGCTGCTGCCTTTCTTGAGTTCGAAAGGCCCTTTGAAGATGACGAACGGTTTGAACCTATTGGCTTTTTGAGCTTCGCTACCGCCCAAATCTTCGTCGCCCCCTATACTGAATGCCTGATTGATAGTGCCTCCATAAGCCCCTATCACATCATTATACACGTCCCAAGTTTTTACGCCCAAAGCGATTTTAGAGAAGAACGCATTCCAAGGGTTAGGGGTGCGGAAGCGGGTGAGGTTTAGCAAGCCGTCTTCTACAATGGCTAATGTATAATGCATTGGCTTGCCTGTTTTTTCGCTTACCTTTATGTTCACTTTTTGGTTAGGGATGAACTTATCAGGGGCTTGTATCACCGGAGTTAATATGGTATTAGGGTCTACTACCTTTATAGGAGCCACGCCATAGAGGCGTATAGGGGCATCGTTGGCAGTTTGGTTATGCGGCTGCAAGAGGGTAACGTATAGGTATACATTAGGGGTCATCTTGCTAGTAATAGGTAGGGTGAAGTTGGTTTCTTTGTCGGTTGTTTCTACCCAATGCGTTTCGAGTACATCACTACCGTTTTCTACTGATACGAGGGCACGTCCGCCTTTATCAGAAGGGAATGAAAGAGTCGCTTTTTCGCCTACGCTATACTCCTTTTTATTAGTACCCAAGGTTAGCATAATGGCTTCGCTACCTTCGCCGCCACGTGACTTGCCGCTCCAGCTACCCCAATCGAAATAGACGGTAGTACCACAACGGTGACCGCTTTGCTCATCGGTGAGTAGGACAAAATATCTGCCCCAATTATCGTCAGAGATGTTGAGGTTAAACTGCGCCTTGCCCTGTGCATTGGTTATTAGGCGGTGTTGCTCGTACAAAGCATTGCTACTGCTGCTGTTGTAAGTAGAGATGTTTTGGTTAGAGGCGTCCCACCACCAATTCCAACCTACTTTATAGACAGCTACGGTAACCTCTTTGCCTTTTAGCGGTTTGCCATTTTCGTCTAACACTATGGTTTCGAAAGTATGGTCTTGCTCGGTGTCATAATAGTCGTATTTGTTTACGGCAGGGAGGTGTAGCCCCACATACTCGCTATAAGGCGAATACATAGCCGAGCATACATCGGTACTAAAGTCGCCACCACTTTCGTTGGCTTGGGTTAGGAAGTTCACCTTTAGCATACCAGGGGCTTGCATTTGGTTAGGCTTGAAGAAGAAAGAAGCATAGCCATCGGCATCGGTACGACCTTCGTATAGGTTGAACTCTTCGCCCTCGAAATCATAAGCTTTGTTATTGAAGAGGTATTTTTCATAGCCTTTGAAAGCTGTTTCGGTAGGGTAGAACTTCGCTTTTACGCTTACCCCTGTATTGCCCGCTGGGCTGCCGTGTAGCCAAAGCACCTGCAACTGCGCATTGCTACCATTGGCACTGATGCGCTTGCCACTAAGGTTATTTTCTATCTTTAGGCGGTTAGGCTTGATGGTTTCTACCTTTATCAGTTTGCTGAACTGAGAAGCCCCAGCAGAGATGAGGACATTCCAGCCTCCGGTAGGGGCATCGGCAGCTGTTTTGAGTCCGAATACGTATAGGTTGTTTTCTTTAGCCCCTTGCATCTGCTCGCTGATTACCTTGCCATAAGGGTCGCTAAAGCGCAATTTGATAGGAAGTTTTTCGGGGTTCTTCTGAGCAAAATCGTTAAGCACAAAGCTGAGGTGTATGCTATCGCCAGGACGGTATACGCCGCGCTCGGTGTAGATAAAGCCATTTAAGCCCTTTTGTAGCTTGATACCATCGATGTCGTAATTGCTGAGCGATAGAGGAGCTCCCTCGTCTAACTTCACATAGGTAGTGAATTTGTCTTTCTTCACCTTAGCAAAGTACGCACGGCTGCTGAGTTCTAAAACTGCCAACCCTTGTTTGTCGGTTTTGGCCTCTTGTATTTTCTGTTGCTGATAGGTGTACACCTCTATGGTAGCCCCTGATACGGGTTCGGTAGAAAGCAGGTTGTTCACCGCAAAGACATAGCTGTTGTTTTGTCCTTTTTTCACTATAACGCCAAGATCGGTAGAAAGCACATTGGTAACCGCCTTTTTGTTATAATAATACTCCTCATCGCAAGGGTTTTCGCTATAGCCCCAATAGTCTTCATCGTCATCGTAATAATACTCGTTGTAGTTTACATCATCGTCATTAAGCGATTTTTGTTCGTATGAGAGGTCTAAAGGCTCGGTATTTTGTCCTTCGCAGGCGTAGAGCGAATAGTTTTTCTTCATACCTATTTCGACCCTATAGATAGCGCCAGGTTCGGGAGTGATGAGGCTGGCGAGGTCTAAGGCGTAGGTATTCCAATCGTGTAGGGAATTGCGCACATCGTGGTCTAAAGCGATGACTTTGCGCGCAATAGGTTTGCCCACACGGCGCAGGCTGCCATCGGTGCTGCCCAAGCTGTTGTCTTGCAAAAACTGCAAGATATTATTTTCATAAATACGTGATACCTTTACGTGTACTGCACGCAGATTGATGGCCTGAAAGTTGATTTTGAGGTTAGCCGAGCTAGGTAGCAAGGTACCACTACGCACCAAGCGTACTTGAGGGTTGAGCGGTGGGAAGGAGATAGGTATATAGCGGTCTTTTGCCAAACGCTGACCATAGATGTTCTTCACCCCTTGCATTACATTGACAGTGAAGTTGGAAGCGGTGCTTACCTCTTCGCGCATCACCTTTAGCACGTTACCATTGACGCTGTATTTTTGGCTAACACCGCTAAGAGTTACCAATCCTTCGAAATCTTGGTTTTTATCTAAAGGGTCAGAGAAGTTTACGCTGAACACGCGGTTAGCTGAACTCTCATCGATGCGGACATTTACCACCTCGAAAACTCCTTTTTTAGGCAGGTTGAAGCTAAAAGGCAGTAAGTTCTCTTTTTTGACCCCTGAAGCGTCCCACTTCACCTCTAAGGTTTGTTCTTTATCGGTGCGAGGGAGGCTGTCGAACACTATCGCAAAGCGGTTAGACATCTGGTTAGACTGGAATTTTACCGACACCTTTTTGCCGCCCACAGTAGCCGAAAGGAGCTCTTTAGCCTCGTTATAAGTAAGCTGGTCGTTAGCGAGCAACTCGGCATTGAGGAAGTAGAGGTCTGGGCTGTAGGACTGTAGGTCGCCTTTTTGGATACGGAAAGCCTGCTCGAAAGTTTTGAGCGTGAAGTTAAACGCCTCGAGGGCTTTGTCATTGACCTCGAAGAGTTTTTTTAGCTGAAAAGACACTTGGTATTTGGTGTCTTGCTTAAGGGGCTCGTTGGGAATAAAAACTACCTCGGTAGGGGTAGCGCATACGACTTTACCCTTGACGTTAGGGGAGATGCTGAAGAGGTCGAGGCTCTCGATTTTATCCATCTTGTCTTGCGCAATGGGTTGGTTTAGCAGGATTTTCACCTCGGAATGGGCTGATACCAAACCAGAGGTGTAGCCTGAGATATAGGCTTTGAACAGCATAGGGTCGCTGTTGAAATTAGCATTTTTCTTACACGCAAAAAGGGTAAGTAATGCTACTAATAATAAACTAATTTTTTTCATATAATTATAATTTTTTTTGAATGATATACTACGGGTGATTTTCGCGGTAAAGGTACGAATGATTTTGGTAATTAACAAATTTTTTTTAACATCCCGCTTTGTAGATAAACATCCCCCCAGCCCCCTTCAAAGGGGGAGATGTGATGGTCAGTATACACGAAAAAAAATCTAGTTAGGGTAGGATTGTTAGCTGTTTGCTCTTCGGTTATTGTTCGCTAATCCTTCGCTAATTCTTCGTCACATACTCGGCTGTGCCAGCTCGCCGACTTTCCTTCGGTGTTCCTGTATTGTTTGTATAGGGTAAGTGTATTTAGAAAAATTTTCTGTAGCTGTGGAGGTACAATATCTTGATAATATAACTAAAAAAAAATATCTTTGCAGCCGTAGTGGTGGGGGTGAGAATTTTGAATTTTGAATTTTGAATTGGGTGGGACGAGTGGGACAGGTGGGACAGGTGAGAGAATTTTGAATTCTGAATTTTGAATTGGGGACAAGCTGCAAGCTTGCACCAGCGGGGGCTGTTAGTATTGTTCCTATTGAAAGAAAGGGAACTATCTCAGATAAAGAATTAGGAGAGCGAATAGCTTCGACAAGAAAGGAATGGAATAATTGTTCTAAATTGTAATGTTATGTCATTTGAAGAAGAAGTAGTAAAATCTTTAGATTCAACAAAAGAATTAAATTCTTTTCAACCAATGAGAGATATGGTTGCTTTAGCAAGGGGTAAGAATATTTCTGATAAAGAAATTAAGTCTAAACTGCTAAGTTTGTTTATCAAGTATTATGAAGAAGGGGAGAATAACAATGAAGAATCTCGTGATAGAGCTGATAAAATAGCAGATTTATTAGATGAAATGGATTATAATCGTGTTTAAAAGAAATAATGTATCTGATGTTTTAGGCGATGTATCAGATGTGTTGTTAAACGCAGAACAACTTAACTATTAGTAAAATATAAAATGACTAAAACCTTATTTTTCTTTACCTAACATAGAGACAAGCGTTTTAAAAGACTATAATGGCTTTAGATAGTGCGCGAGGGGAATTATGAATTTTGGGACGAGTGGGACTGGTGGGAGGATTGAGAAGGCTGAGAGGATTGGGAGGATTGGGACAGGTGAGACGAGTGGGACAAGTGAGACGAGTGGGACAGGTGAGACAAGTGGGACAGGTGAGACAAGTGGGACAGGTGAGACAAGTGGGAGTGCGAGCCGCACCAGCAGAGATGTGGGACGGGTGAGACGAGTGGGACAAGTGGGACAAGTGGGACAGGTGGGCGTATTTTTCTGTTTTTGTGGTTTATCATTTGTAATTTGTAATTATTTCGTATCTTTGTCGCTTGAAAATTATAATTGAAAAACATAATTATTAAAAAATGCTGCATTCTCAAATAATAGGCGAGGGGGGAACTCCTTTTATCATATTGCACGGCTTCTTAGGTATGTCGGACAATTGGCGTAGCTTGGGCTTGCGATATGCCGAAGCTGGCTATGAAGTCCATTTGATAGACCAACGCAACCACGGACATAGCTTTCACTCGCCCGACTTTAACTACTCGCTTATGGTAGCTGACCTATTGGCGTATGCCGAAGGACACCACCTGAAGGCTTTCCACCTGATGGGACACTCTATGGGTGGCAAAACGGCTATGCTCTTCGCTACAGAATACCCCCATAAGGTGCTTTCGCTTATCGTAGCTGATATGTCGCCTAAATTCTTTCCGCCTCATCATCAGCAGATATTGCAGGGATTGGCTTCGTTGGATTTCGACCAAATACACTCGCGCGCTGAAGCTGATAAGGCTCTTACTCCTTACGTTAGCGAGCCTGGGGTACGTCAGTTTTTGCTTAAAAACCTATATTGGGAGACTAAAGACCGCTTAGGTTTGCGCCTGAACCTGCCTGCCCTGATAGAGAACGAAAGCGAAATAGGGGCTGAACTGCCCGACAGCAATGTATATGAGGGCAAGACGCTCTTTTTGAAAGGCGAGTTTTCGGAGTATGTGATGCCTGAAGATGAAGCCTTGATATACACACACTTCCCGCACGCAATTATCGATACGATTAGCCAAGCGGGGCATTGGCTTCACGCCCAAAATCCTACTCAATTTTATCAAAAAACAATAGATTTTTTATGCGACAATATTTAATAGGTATTTTTGTAAGTGCTATCCTTATTTTTTTGTTGGGATACCTTAATGTAGGGGCTCAGATAGAGAACTTTTTTTCGGCTATCTTGGTGGCCTTTGTGCTATCGGTGCTCAATGTGATGGTGCGCCCTATTCTGACTATTATTTCTATTCCTATCACCGTTGTTACCTTGGGGCTTTTCTTGTTGGTAATTAATGCGGTTATCATTCTTTTGGCCGGCGAGGTAGTGAGTGGTTTTGTGGTGCACGGCTTCTGGGGCGGGATGATGTTTAGCGTATGTTTATCGCTGGCACAAACGCTTGTTTTTGGCATTATCGAAAAAGAAGAAGTTAGTAATTAAGTGCGCTGCACAGATAAAATACGAAATACAGAAAAATGAATATCAAAGAAAGTTTGAAAAAAACTGGCCTTACGCTGTTTTGGCAGTTGGTGTTGGCTGTGATTGCTGGGGGTATATTGATATGGTGCTCCTTGCAATTGCTCAACTTTTATACTGACCACGGCAAGTTTATAGTAGTGCCTAACCTGACCAAAAAAACGCTCTCGCAAGTGCAAATTCTCTTAGATGAACAGCAATTGCGCTATGAGGTAATCGACTCTACCGAATACGACCCTACATATGCGCCTTTCGCCGTGATAAGTCAGAGTCCGGAGCCTAACGAACGGGTGAAGAAAAACCGCAAAATATATCTGACCCTCAACCCTTCGGGCTATCATAAAGTGACCGTACCAAAGGTGATTCAGGTAACACGACGCAGCGCTGAGGCTACCCTACAATCGGTGGGATTGGCTATCGGTACCGTTACTTATGTAGATGATATCGGTAAGGATATGGTGCTGGAAATGCAGTATCAGGGCAAACCGGTACTACCTGGGGATAAGTTGGTGAAAACTTCGCGCATTGACCTTATCTGTGGTAATGGTATGGAGGCGAGAGACTCTATTCCTGAGGAAATTCCTATTGAGGAGTTGATGGGGAATTAGATGATGAGGCGATTTGCCGATTTGTCGATTTGTCGATGAGGCGATTATAAACATCCCCCCCCTTTGCACATACTCCGCTGCGCCAGCTCGCGGACTTCCTTCAAAGGGGG
>NZ_KN390002.1:0-4531 GCF_000213295.2 Capnocytophaga sp. oral taxon 329 str. F0087 | reverse complement strand
ATAAACATCCCCCCCCTTTGCACATACTCCGCTGCGCCAGCTCGCGGACTTCCTTCAAAGGGGGAGATGTGACGGTTAGCAGGACGGGGAGATGTGATGGTCAGCAAGACGGGGAGATATGACGGTTAGCAGGATGGGGAGACGTGACGGTCAGCAAGACGGGGAGATGTGATGGTTAGCATACACGAAAATCAAAGTATGATGTTCGGGTATGAGTTCCCCCTTTTGAAGGGGGATAGGGGGATGTTGGAAATAAAAATATGAAAAATATAGACGAATTAGAAAATATAGATGATATAGACGAATTAGACGAGTTAGATGAAGAGGGGAGTCCCTCGATGTATGAGCATTACTCGTTTAAGGCGGGGAAAGGGCAGGAACCGCTGCGCGTGGATAAGTTTTTGATGAACTTCGTGGAAAACGCTACTCGCAATAAGGTGCAACAGGCGGCTAAACAAGGGAATATATTCGTAAATGGTCAGCCGGTAAAATCTAATCATCGCGTGAAAGCTAACGATGAGGTGAAGGTGTATTTTGCGCATCCGCCTCACGAAGATTTGTTGATACCCGAAAATATACCTCTGCAAATAGTGTATGAAGACGATAGTCTGCTGGTGGTAAACAAGCCGGCGGGTATGGTAGTACATCCTGGACACGGCAACTATAGCGGTACCCTTATTAATGCGCTGGTCTATCACTTTGAAAACCTGCCTAACAACAGCAGTAACCGTCCTGGGTTGGTGCATCGCATCGATAAAGATACCAGCGGACTGCTGGTTATCGCTAAGACCGAAGAGGCTATGCTGCACCTGACTCAGCAGTTTTTTCACAAGACTACTGAACGCGAATATATAGCCCTTGTGTGGGGCAATGTGGAAGCTGATGAGGGTACGGTGCGCGGGCATATAGGGCGGCATCTGAAAGATAGGCTACAGATGGATGTTTTCCCTGATGGGTCGCACGGCAAAGAGGCGGTGACGCACTACAAAGTGTTGGAGCGTTTTGGGTATGTGACCCTCGTGTCGTGTAGATTAGAAACAGGGCGCACCCACCAGATACGGGTGCATATGAAGCACATAGGGCATACGCTCTTTAACGATGAGCGCTACGGAGGCGACAAGATACTGAAGGGGACGACCTTTGCCAAGTATAAACAGTTTGTAGACAACTGTTTTAGCGTATTGCCGCGCCAAGCCTTGCACGCCAAGACCTTGGGTTTTGAACACCCTGTGAGCGGTGAGTACCTGCGCTTTGACAGTGAACTGCCTGCCGATATGCAGGCGTGCATAGAAAAGTGGCGCATATACAAATCAGCAAATTAGTTTTGGTACTTACATATTTTTATAGTATTTTTGCCATTTAGAAAAAAGAAAAGAACTTGCATTGCAGTTATGATAATTGATAAAATAAAAGAGCATATCGCTAAGATTGAGGACTTTAAAGTTCAGACTAAAGAAGAACTTGAGCAATTGCGCATTCAATACCTCGGCAAAAAAGGGGTGCTGAATGAGTTTTTTGCTGCTTTTAAAGAAGTGCCTGCTGCCGAAAAGAAATCTTTTGGGCAGGTACTTAATGAACTCAAACAAAAAACAGAAACTAAAATACAAGAAATACGCGACCTTTTGGAGCAAAAAGAGGAGCGCAAAGGGGTGTATGCAGACCTTACCCGTCCGGCATATCCTACTCCCTTAGGGGCGCGTCACCCTATTTCGTTAGTGAAAAACGAAATACTGACCATCTTTGCTAACATAGGCTTTGATGTGTCGGACGGGCCTGAAATAGAAGATGATTGGCACAACTTTACTGCCCTGAACTTGCCTGAATATCACCCAGCTAGGGATATGCAGGACACTTTCTTTATACAAACGAATCCGGATATACTGCTTAGAACGCATACCAGTTCGGTGCAAATACGCTATATGGAAGGGCATCAGCCGCCAATACGCACTATTTCGCCAGGGAGGGTGTTCCGCAACGAGGCTATCTCGGCGCGTTCGCACTGTCTTTTTCACCAAGTAGAGGGGCTTTATATCGATAAAGACGTATCGTTTGCTGACCTTAAACAGACTTTGCTATACTTCACCAAAGAGATGTTTGGCAAGTCGCGCATACGCTTACGTCCGTCATACTTCCCTTTTACCGAGCCAAGTGCTGAGGTGGATATTTATTGGGGGCTGAACAATGAGGTGGATTATCGCATCACTAAAGGTACCGGTTGGCTTGAGATAATGGGCTGCGGAATGACAGACCCTAACGTATTGAAAAACTGCGGTATAGATAGCGATACTTATAGTGGTTTTGCCTTTGGTATGGGAATAGAGCGCATTGCGATGTTACTGTACCAAGTGGGTGATATACGTATGTTTTACGAAAATGATTTGCGCTTCTTAGAGCAGTTTAAGAGTGCTTATTAATAACATCCCCCCCCTTTATATAAACATCAGTATATAAAACATCCTCTTATATAAACATCCCCCCTTTATATGAACATCCCCCCAGCCCCCTTCAAAGGGGGAGATGGGACGGTCAATATACACGAATATCATAATTGTATATCATACTAATATCATACTTATATATCATACTAAAGCTATTGGATGTAAAATTGAAAAATAATTAATGCTAAAACTTGATCATATTTCATACGCTTATGATGGCGGGCAGTCGATTTTGAAAGATATATCGTTTGTACTGCCTCAGGGCGAGCATTTGGCAGTGATGGGCGAAAGTGGCTGCGGGAAGAGTACGCTGCTGAAAGCTATCTATGGGCTTATAGATGTGCAAGGGAGTATATACTTCTGCGAAAACCGCGTGTGGGGGCCTTCGCGTCAGTTAGTACCCGGTTATGCTGCGATGAAGTATTTAGCCCAAGACTTTGGCTTAGGTCCTTATCACACCGTGGCTGAAAATGTCGGTAAATTTGTGTCGAACCTCGACCTTGATTACAAGAAAGAACGCGTGGCAGAACTCCTCAGTTTAGTGGGTATGCAGGATTTTGTTCAGCGCAAAGCCTTAGACCTTAGTGGGGGAGAAAAACAACGCGTAGCCCTTGCTATGGCACTGGCTCAAGAACCCCAGCTGCTGCTCTTAGATGAGCCTTTTAGTCAGGTAGATAATTTTAGGAAGAACGAATTACAGCGCACGCTTTTTGCTTACCTTAAGGAGCGCGGCATTAGTTGCGTAGTGGCTACCCACGATGGTAAAGAGGCTCTCTCATTTGCTGATAAAACTCTTATAATGAAAGGCGGGGAGTTATTGCATTTTGGCGATACGCTAACTGTCTATGCGCAAGATACTGATTATTACACTGCTTCGCTCTTTGGCGAGGTAAGTTGGCATAAAGGTAAGCTATTGAAGCCTCATCAGATACACATCTGTGCCCACTCTGACTGGCAGGTTACTGTACAGCAGCACTACTTCCAAGGGATACAATATCTTATAGAGGCAACTTCAGAAGAGGGGAAAGTTTATTTCTACAGTTCAGAATCTATAGCAAAAGGAGAAGTTTGTAGTTTAGAAAGTTAATTTTTTTAGTAGTAGGCAGCTTTGCGCTGTTAGACATAAAAAAAGCTCTTCAAGTTTGAACCTGAAGAGCTTTTTTCGTTGGTCTACTAGGACTCGAACCTAGAATAACAGAACCAAAATCTGCTGTGTTACCATTACACCATAGACCAATCTTTTTGCATTTTTGCGGTGCAAAGGTACAGCTATTTTTTTAATCTCCAAATTTTTAAGCGTATTTTTTTAAGAAAAAATTTAAGTAAAAAAGCTAACTTATTAATAATTAGTGTATTGATGTTTTTTGGGAGTGTAATTTTTTTTGAAGTTTCAGTAAAGTTTTGTATATTTGCCCCTCTATTGAGGTAAAAAACAATTATTTATGCAATTACATTTCAGACAGGCTACGGCTGCTGATGCCAGATGTGTAGCCCACCTCCTTACCGATGCGTTTGCCAATTATAATATGTATCGCGCTGTGCTAAATCGGTTTTTCTTTTCGGATAGTCAGTATATCGATTATCTGAACAAACTGCACTACGTACAGGCGATGAGCAATATTCGCAAAGGGTACTGCTTGCTGGCTGAGCACGAAGGTACCCCCGTAGCGGCGGCTGTGATGCAGCATTTGGGTAAAACTCACATCGGCTTATGGGACTACTTGCGCTCGGGTGCTTTTGCCCTATGGCAATACGCGAAACCTACGAAGCATTTTTTGCCTTTTCTTGACCAAAGCAGCGAGCAGGCGAAAAACAATGCACCTGAAGGGACGTGGTACTTAGAGAGTTTGGTGGTAAGCCCCGAATGGCAAAGCAAAAAGGTAGGCGGTAGGTTTATAGACCAAGGTATAGTGCCTTTTATAGCCCAACGCGGGGCTACCCAACTGCGCTTGGTGACCAATACGGCTATGAATGTGCATTTCTATACCCGACACGCTTTTCGGCAAACGGACTACCGCAAGATACAAGAAGTAGAGGTATGGACATTGCAGCGAGAAATAGCACTTGAAGAGTAAAAAATGTGGAATTATTTT
>NZ_KN390001.1:39899-41291 GCF_000213295.2 Capnocytophaga sp. oral taxon 329 str. F0087 | reverse complement strand
GTTTCAGAGTACCAGCAGGTACACCGACAGGTATACATACCGTTACTTATACTGTGTGCGAAGTGTTGAATCCTGATCATTGCGTAACAAGCGTTGCTACTATAGCAGTGGGCAATGTGCCAGTGGTAACGCCTAATGCCTTTACCTATACCGGCACCGCTACTGTTACAACACCAAGTATATTAGACGATGATACAGTAGGTACCCAATCGGCTACAACAGGTACAGGTGGCAATGTGGTAATCAATATTACTAGTACACCTACCGGAACTGTAGTGCCAAGTTTGGATGCTAACAACGGAAGGGTAACTATACCAGCAGGTACACCACCAGGTATTTATACTATAACCTACGATGTTTGTACAACAGCTACGCCAACAGCTTGTACTCCGGGGGCAGTAGTTATTACTATACCAAATGTACCAGTGATAACCCCTGATGATATGGTATATACTGATACTACTACCACTACAGCGGGCAATATATTGACCAATGATAGGGTAGGTACCCAATCGGCTACAGCAGGTAATGGTGGTAATGTAAGCATTACCGTTACAATACCAGCTACTCCTAAAGCACCAGGTGCTACTGTACCAACGCTTAATCCTAATACAGGGGTAGTGACCGTACCAGCAGGAACCCCATCAGGTACTTATACGATTACTTATAAGATATGTACGACTGCTACACCTACCAGCTGCGATACAGGGGTAGTAACTATCACGGTATCGGGTACTGTAACCGAGGCACCAGATACTAACGATGTAACGGCTTATACTCGTATCAATACACCGGTAACAGTAGGAGTAACTAGCAGTACAACTGTAACGGTAAGCATACCATCGCAACCAGCCAACGGAACTGCTGTAAGCAATGGTGATGGTACTATAACTTATACGCCAAACAATGGCTTTAAGGGTACTGATAGCTTTGAGTATAGTTTGTGCAACGCGGCAGGTTGTCGTACCGCTACTATAAGTGTACGCGTAACCAGCGAGTTGATCATCTACAACGGAGTATCAATAGGTGGTAGTGATAAGAATAACCACTTCCATATTGAAGGCATAGAAAACTATCCTAACAACACGGTAAGAATTTACAACCGTTGGGGAGTGAAAGTCTTTGAAATGAGCGGTTATAATAATACCACTAAAGCTTTCAGAGGAGTATCGGAAGCTCGTGCTACCTTAGAAGCCTCAGACAACTTACCACAAGGTACTTATTATTACATCATCGAGTATGTAGATGAACATAATAAAACACAAACCGAAACCGGTTGGTTGTACTTGAAGAAAAACTAAATAATTAATAAATAAGTTAATTAACAATGAATAAAAGACTTTGCGAAGTTCATAGCGTGTCGTGCTACGACCTTTAGCAAAGTCTTTTTTC
>NZ_KN390001.1:38358-39328 GCF_000213295.2 Capnocytophaga sp. oral taxon 329 str. F0087 | reverse complement strand
TTAGCAATTAGCAAATTTGGAAATTAGCAGATTAGGAAATTTAGTAGATTTTCTAATCTGCTAATTTGCTATTTAAAAATAAAGTTGTACTTTTGTGCCTTAAAACATTAGATAATCGACAAATTGACAAATTAGCAAATCGACAAATTATCTAATCGACACATCATATTAATGAATTTATTTGAACAATTAGGTCTTGATGAACCTATCCTCAGAGCCATAACTGATATGGGCTTTGAAACTCCTTCTGAAATCCAACAAAAAGCCATTCCTACCCTCTTAGAAGATGATACCGATATGGTAGCTTTAGCTCAAACAGGTACTGGTAAAACAGCTGCCTTTGGCTTCCCTCTTCTGCAGCTTATCGACACTGATAGCAAGCTTACACAAGGGCTTATCCTTTCGCCTACGCGCGAACTTTGTTTGCAAATTGCTTCAGAATTGAAAAATTACGCTAAATATTTGCCTAAGGTGAATGTGGTAGCGGTATACGGTGGTGCGAGTATAGAAGAACAAGCGCGTAGCCTGAAAAAAGGGGCGCAAATAATAGTGGCTACTCCAGGGCGTATGCAGGATATGATACGCCGCAATTTTGTGGATATTAGCCATATTAACTACTGTGTGTTAGACGAGGCTGATGAGATGCTCAATATGGGCTTTTATGAAGATATAACCGCTATTTTGTCGCATACCCCTAAGGAGAAAAGTACGTGGCTTTTTTCGGCTACGATGCCTAATGAGGTTGCGCGGATAGCTCGTCAGTTTATGCGTAAACCTATCGAGATAACTGTCGGCACACGCAATCAGGCGAGTAGCACTGTGCAGCACGAGTATTACGTGGTAAATGGGCGACATAGGTATCAGGCACTCAAACGATTAGCAGATGCCAATCCTGATATTTTCTCGGTAGTTTTCTGTCGTACTAAGAAAGATACGCAAGCCGTAGCTGAAAAGTTGATAGAAGATGGTT
>NZ_KN390001.1:37222-37743 GCF_000213295.2 Capnocytophaga sp. oral taxon 329 str. F0087 | reverse complement strand
ATAATGCGGCAGCCTTACACGGCGATTTGAGTCAGAATCAACGCGATTTAGTGATGAAGTCCTTTAGGGCACGCCAAATACAGATGCTAGTGGCTACTGATGTGGCAGCTCGCGGTATAGATGTAGATGATATTACCCACGTGATACATTACCAGCTTCCTGACGAGATAGAGACTTATAACCACCGCAGTGGGCGTACGGGTAGAGCTGGTAAGTCGGGTATTTCGATGGTTCTCGTACCTAAAAGTGAGCTTAGGAAGATAAAGGAGATAGAGAAGATTATCAAACAACCTTTTGAGCAGAAGGCTTTGCCTACGGGCATTGAAATATGCGAAATACAGCTATACCATTTGGCTAACAGTCTGAAGAATGTAGAGGTCAATCCGGCTATAGAAGATTATTTGCCTGCCATTTACAAAGAATTGCAACACATAGACCGCGAAGAGCTTATCAAAAAAATATTTGCGGTAGAGTTTACTCGCTTCTTTAATTATTACAAAAATGCTGAAGTTTTGCCAGAA
>NZ_KN390001.1:0-36729 GCF_000213295.2 Capnocytophaga sp. oral taxon 329 str. F0087 | reverse complement strand
GCAAAAGAGAGCAGAAAAGGAGGCGATAGCGGTGAGGTGCGTTACTTCATCAATATAGGTGAGCGCGATGGTTATGATTGGAAGACGCTTAAGGACTTTCTGAAGGCTACGCTCAACTTAGGAAGAGATGATGTCTTCAAAGTAGATGTAAAAAATAGCTTCTCTTTCTTTAATACCGAAGCAGACCAAGCGGACTTAGTGATGAGTACCTTTGCTGATTTTAGAATGGACGGCAGGTTTATCAATGTAGAGATTTCTGACAAAGGAGCAGGGCGTTCACGAGGCGATAAAAAAGGCGGCGAAAGTAGGAGAAAAGGAGAAGATAAGAAGAAAGGTGAAAAGAAAGGCGAGAAGAAAAGTCGTAAACAGAAGACTGTAGAGGCTTTTGAACAGGCTTTCAAGAAAAAGAAAAAACGAAAATAAACCTTACTAACCAACTATTGCGATGTTAGACTATATCATTGAAAAAGACAAAGAATGGCTATGCTATCTGAACCAGATGGGCAGTACAGAAGCCGATGCGGTGTGGTTGGTGATTACCAATGAGCTTGCCTCTATTCCGCTCTATGCTTTTCTGTTGTATTTGTGCTGTAAGTATTTTCATTGGAAGAAGGTACTGCTGATATTGGTGTGTATTGCCTTAGTAGTGGCTACTACCGACCAATTAGCTAATATATTTAAGCACGGCTTTCAGCGGTTGCGCCCCTGCCACGATGAGACCCTCATAGACCGTATGCGAATGGTAATTTGCGGAGGCAAGTATGGTTTTTTCTCGGCGCACGCTAGCAATACAATGGCTGTAGCGGTCTTTTTCAGCAAGCTACTGAAAGAACGCCTAAGGTATATCACTCCTTTTTTGCTATGCTGGTCGTTAGTGGTTAGCTATAGCCGTATTTACTTAGGGGTGCACTTCCCTGGAGATGTGTTGGTAGGCTTGACTATAGGCGCTTTGTTGAGTTTGTTATACTACCGACTTTTTCTTTGGCTTGAAAAGAAAATGCTATGAAAGAAGATTTCTTGCATTATCTTTGGAAATACAAAAAGGTACCTCTCAGTTGCCAACTTAGTACAGGCGAAATGCTTGAAATACTGTCGTTTGGGCAATATAATACCCTTTCAGGAGCAGACTTTTTCAATGCAAAGTTGCTGATAGACGGGCAACAATGGGCGGGCAATGTAGAGATGCATCTGAAGTCCTCGCATTGGTATGCACACGGGCATCAGCAAGATCCTGCCTATCGCAATGTAATACTTCACGTGGTTTGGGAGCACGATATAGAGGTGTTTGACGCTAATAATCAGCCTATACCTACCTTAGAACTTAAGAATGTGATAGCACCAGAGCTGCTCAGTCGTTATCAAACGTCATTAGGGGCGCCTTATGAGTTCATTCCGTGTGAAAAGGACTATAAATCGACCCCAGAGATGACATTATTGTCTTGGAATGAGCGGCTTTTTGTAGAACGATTGGAAGAAAAGTCAGCTTTTATAGCAGAAGTATGGCAAGAAGCCCAATGGGATTGGGAGAAAGTGTTATTTCTTCTTCTGTTGAAGTATTTTGGAGGGGTTGTAAACGGAGAGGCTTTTTTAGAGATAGGTAGGCAGTTAGATTTTTCGATTATTCGCAAGGAATGTAGTCACCCTTTGCATTTAGAAGCATTGTTTTTAGGGCGCGCTAACCTACTGCCAGAAGAAGGAGAACATACTTATATAAAGGATTTGCAGCAACATTATGCTTATTTGAAGCAGAAATATAATCTTCAAGATATCACTGCAATAATTAACTTTAAAGGTTTGCGCCCTCAGAGTTTCCCCACTATACGACTATCGCAGTTAGCACAAGTGTATGAGCAGCGCGAAAGTCTCTTTTCTAAAATCTTAGAGATAACGGATTTACATAGTCTTTTAGCCTTGTTTAAGGTAGGTGTATCGGATTTTTGGGAGACGCATTACACTTTTCATAAGGTATCTCCTAAGGTGAAGAAGCCTATAAGTGCTACTTTGCTACAACTGCTATTGATAAATGTAGTGGTACCTATTCAGTATTTCTATTATAAGACTTTAGGTAAAGACATAACAGAAACATTGATAAAAACTATAAAGGGACTACCTGCAGAGCGTAATGGAGTGGTAGATGCCTTTCAGCACTTAGGCGCCAAGGTAGAGACGGCTTTTGATTCGCAGGTATTGTTGCAGCAACACAAGCAATATTGCAAAGGCAAACGTTGTTTAGATTGCGCAATAGGGGTAGCTTTGCTACGGAAGAAATCTTAGCGAGATAATGCTAAGGCTACGTTGTAAGCACTCTCGAAAGCTAAAAGATTAATCCCTGTCAAGAGGTGCTTGGCTTGGCAATACGTAAGGAGTTTTTCGGTAGGTAAGTAACCGCCTATACCCCTAATAGCACTATAGAACTGCCGTTTTCCAGCTTCGTAGTCTGCTTGTAATGAAGAGTACCAATCCTTTTCGGTGTATAGTTTTTTAATAGCTACCTCATCGTCCTCCTTCAGTCTGATTATTTTAGTTTGAGTATTGCTGAAGTCTAATTGATTACTTATTTGTTGGATGTCTTCTTGTACGGCAATGGCATAAAAGCCAACAGCCAACAAAGATTGTAGGTAATCTTTATTGGCTGTAAAAGCGCATTCTATAATTTGTATTTCTTGAGTCATTATCGGGTTAAAAGTTCGTTCATCGAGTGGATTATATGGTCAGCTTCTTGTAAGTTTTGACCTCCAGAGAGAGGATTTTGGAAGCCTATGCAATGCATACCAGCACTTTTAGCAGCTTTTACACCATTGGTGCTATCTTCTATTACGGTAAATTGTGTAGGGGGTAGGGCATACCATTCGGCTACTTTTAGGAATATCTCGGGATTAGGTTTGCTGTACTTCACATCATCACCGCTCATAATCACTTCAAAATAGTGTTTAATACCTACCTGCTCAGTGAAAATCTCTATAAGTTTTCTACCAGAAGAAGAGGCTAATGACAGGTGCTTCCTCTCTGACTTAAACTGAGCTAATACTTCTTTGACGTGAGGTACTGGAGCTACGTGTAACTCTGGTAACTTCTGAAAGAAGTAATCTTTATGAAACTGTACTAATTCTTCGACGGTTTCAACTCTCTGAGCATCCTGTTTTATCTTTTGCCACATAGGGAAAGCCGACATACCCGTGAGGGTCTGTATATAGTCTCTATCCAAAGGGATATTTTTAAGCTGAAATACTTCATAAATCACCTGTTGGTGCATAGGCTCACTATCTAAGAGCACCCCATCCATATCAAAGATAATGTGTGTCATTAAGCAGCTTCTTTTAGTTGTTTTCTAAAATCTTTTAAGAAGACATTACCAATACCTATTACCAAACCTACGAATGTCCAGATAGCTATAATCATCATACGCTTTGGTTTAGAAGGAGCGTTTGGCACGCTTACAGGCTCAATAACGGTGAAAATAGGCTGGTCTTCTTTTAGCTTGATACGTTTAGCTTCTAATTGTTTAGCTAACTCGGTATATACATTAGCTGCGAGGTTATATTCAGCTTGTAATTGTTGTAAACGGGTTTGGGGTAAGTTGCTAAATAGGTCGCGGTTGCGATCTTGAAACTGAGCTACTGCATACTGTTTAGCTTTGAAGTCTTGTTCGGCTTCAGTACAGCGTTTTTGCACAAAGTCATATTCTTCTTTAGCTTTTTGTAGCTTAAATTCAGTAACAGTCTCTTGTAGTAGTTTTTGGGCACTTTGCAGCATTTGGGCAGCAGGTACTGCTTCAGGCATAATATATGAGAGAGTAATATACCCTTCTTTTTCATTAAGGTCTAACTTGATGTTATTGTCAATGCTATTTAATATGCCTCTCTCTTCATTACTAATAGCTGTTACGGTTAGGCTATCGCTCATTTTGGGTTCAGCTGGTGGTGTACTACTTTTGAATATACCCATCACACGACCTAAAAGACTAGGTTTTGTATACTTCTTCATATATTCCTCATAAGTAATGTTCTTGGGAAGGTCTTTAAAGGTAAGAGGAGTCTGTATTAGTTTCTTCTTAAAAGGAATACTCTCAATGATTTTAGTATAGGTAGTCAACGGTACAGCATCACTACCACCACCTCCTAAGCTAATACCTGCCATAGCAGCCAACCCACTAAGTCCTCCACCAGCTTTATTGTCAGAGGTTTGAGGTATCATAAGAGTAGAAGCAGTATATTCTTTAGAAGCAAACAGAGCTGCTAATATTCCTATAACTAAGAATATCAGTGTAAACAAAGCTATTGATTTTCGCGACTTCCATACTTTCTGTATGAGGGCTATCAAATCAATTTCGTCTTCTTTTATGGTAGTATTGTTTTCCATATATTATTTTGTAATTACATTATAAATTAGAACTCCCATAGTGGTAATTGCGGAGATGATACCTATGGTTTCTCCGGTACTCATTTCTTTCTTTTCTGGTTTTGACGGCACAATGATAATCGCTCCAGGAGCTAATTCAGGGTAGTTTTTAAAGAAAAGAGAGGTGCGTGTAGATTTGATACTTCCATTAGCATATAGTACATATATCGAACGTTTTTTAGCTCTATTAGAAAATCCTCCTGCTTGGTCTATGTACTGGCGCAGTGATTGTCCTTTCTGGAAGCGTACCATTGAGGGAGCTAATACTTCACCCCGTATTTCTACCGTTTGCCTTTCTGAAGGTATAAGCAACATATCGCCCTCGTTGAGTAATAGGTCGTATTTGCTGTGCTTGTGCTTGAGTATTTTACTTATATCTATACCTATACGGTATTCATTTGTTTTCTTAGCTACTTTTTTAAGTGATTTAGAGCTCTCATCAGTTGTACTTTCTTGGGAGATGAGCTCATCTAAGAAATCTTCTTGTTGAATTTCTCCTTCTTCTGTCTTTTTACGCACAAGGGTAGCCCCTTCCTTATAGGCAAAAGGCGTAAATCCACCTACACGCTCTAATAAATCCGAAATGTGTTCATTTTTAGACTGAATGCTGTATACACCTGGGTATAGCACTTCACCCATTACTGACACTGTTTGTAAGGGAGTAAATCCTTTTATATATCGTACAGAAACCACATCGTTAGGTTGCAGTACCATTGCTTCTCCTTCAGATTTCAGTTCATTGTTAGACGAAACTTTAAACGCTTGACTTAGTTTTTCAAAGTTACCATCATTTGTTTCTCTAAAAACTTCTATCACTGAAGGGTCAGCCCCATTAGAAAGACCTCCAGCTAGCGAAATCGCGTCTTCTACTGTCATATTTTCCATATAAGACAGCTCTCTAGGTTTGTTTACAGCCCCTTCTACTTTTACGAATCGTTTAAATTGCAACGAATCTTTGTAGAATATATACAAGCTATCGTTGTCTTTCAGCGTAATGTTGTGTTTATTTTCAATCAAATCTTTTACTGAGAAACTCAGTGTTTGATAATCTACGCGGTTCTCTGTGCGAAAGATAAGACCTCTGTTTAATGAGGCATCTTTCTTTACTCCATTAGCACGGTTTAGCAGGTCGAGGGCAGTCATACCTTCTTTGTATTCGTATACCCCAGGCTGATAAACAGCACCTCCTATACTTAGACGGTTTTGGTATTCATTTGTAATAGCGTGTACTTTTAACCGGTCGCCGTTTTGCATTTTCAGCTTTGATATTTCGCTAAAATTTATCTCTTTCACCTCACGTTTAGCCTCTTTGATGCGTTCAAGCACTAAGGTATTAGTAAAAGCATCAGAGGTAAAACCTCCAAAGAAACTTACTAAGTTAGCCAATGTCTCAGAGTTTAACATTTCGTAAAAACCTTTACGTTTCACTTGACCTTCTACCCATACGCGGTTTTTGTAGGGGGGTACAATAATTACGTCTTGGTCTTGCAAGCCTAAATTGCCTTTTTCAGAGCCATTGATAAGAAAATCATAAATATCAAAGTTAGCTATTTTCTTACCTCCACGCACTAAACTAATTTCCCTAAACGACCCACTTTCTGAAGGCCCTCCACAAGCATAGAGAGCGTTAAGTACAGTAGAGAGCGAACTGAGCGAGTAGGTACCTGGTACCATTACTTCGCCTATGATGTTCACTTTCACAGTGCGCACTTGGGTGATAGTCACGCCAGTATATATTTTAGCATAACTACCATCGGGAGCAGAAATACCAGAATAGATACGCTTTAAGAAAGAATTTATTTTCGCTTTTACTTCCGAAAAAGAGAGACCTGCTACGTGTATGCGTCCTACTCCGTTTAAGAAGATGTTACCTTCAGCATCTACTTTTTGTTTGAAATTACCTTCAGTAGCGCCCCATACTTCTACTAATAGTTCGTCACCAGGACCTACTTGGTAGTTTTCAGGGGTAGCCATATTTAGGTTAGGAGTAAATGAAATCTTCGGATTTTTGAAGAAATCCATCCCGAATATTTCCTTGTCTTTCTCAGGTTGAGGCGTTTTTTCTTTAGGTTCGTTACCGCTGTAGCCGAATATATCTTCTTCCTCGGCAGGTTTACGCATTTTGTCTGTGCTGCTAGTTCCCTTAGTGGTGCTTTTGGTAGCACTACCTAACTGCATAAGGCGTTGTCTTAGCTTCATAGCTTGAGCTTCTTGCATACCACGTGCACGTGCCATAGCCACAAATTGGTCAATGCTATACCCTTGTGCTTGTGCGCGAGCCCAAGCAGTTTGTAGCTGGGTATCAGTCAGGTTGTCTACATTCACCGATGTAACATCTACATTGTTGGTATTGCCTACTTGCGCGCTAAGGCTTGCTACCCCGATGAAAAAACATACTAAAAAGATTCTGAGTCTCAACATTTCTTATAAATACTTTTAGGGTGCAAAGATACAAAACAATTGATAATTAGCAATTAATAAATTAATAATTATTATCTTTGCACTTTAATTTTAACTCAAAACAAAATGCAAAACGGAATTTATGCTAAAATAACAACTCCTAAAGGGGTTATTTTACTGCGCCTTACGTATGATAAAACGCCTGCTACGGTGGGTAATTTCGTAGCCTTAGCCGAAGGCAAGATGAAAAACAGCCAAAAACCACTCGGAGTACCTTATTATGACGGACTTACCTTTCACCGTGTCATTCCTAACTTTATGATTCAAGGGGGCTGCCCTCTTGGCACAGGCACCGGCGAACCTGGCTATCGCTTCGATGATGAGTTTCACCCTGAACTTAAGCACAATAAACCTGGCGTGATTTCAATGGCAAATGCAGGTCCTGGCACCAATGGCAGTCAGTTTTTTATCACTCACGTACCTACGCCTTGGCTCGACGGCAAGCATACAGTTTTTGGTGAAGTGATAGAAGGACAATCAGTAGTCGATGCCGTAGCACAGGGCGATACTATCGAAAAAATAGAAATCATCAGAGTAGGCGAGGAGGCACAACAGTGGGATGCCGTTCGTGCTTTCCAATCGTTAGAAGAAACAAAAGCAGCGCGCCTTGCAGAGCAAAAACGCCAAAACGAAGAGGCTTTTGCTAAAGAAACAGCAGGATTCGATAAGACCGAAAGCGGTTTGTACTATCAAATCACACAACACGGTAATGGCAAAAAAGCGCAAGCCGGACAAAAGGTAGCAGTGCACTATACCGGTATGCTACTCGATAAAACGGTGTTCGATAGCTCTTACCGTCGCCAACAGCCACTTAGTTTTACAGTGGGCGTGGGACAAGTAATTGAGGGCTGGGACGAAGGTATCCTTCTCCTTCACGAGGGCGACAAAGCGCGCTTAGTTATTCCTTCAGAGCTTGCTTACGGAGCTTCTGGTGCTGGCGGAGTTATCCCTCCTCACGCTCCTCTTATCTTCGATGTCGAATTAGTAAAAGTAAACTAATACTAACAATAACAAATAAAAAGTCGGTTAAGCTCATAACTTAACCGACTTTTTTTATTTGTCTCTTGTCTCTCGTCTTTTATCCAAACACGTGCATTGCTTCAAAGGCTACTAAGGTTAGGTAACCTAATACGAAGCCTAATAATGCCATCCAAAGGATATTTTTAGCGTACCAGAAGAAACTTATTTTTTCCATACCCATTGCTACTACACCTGCTGCCGAACCGATAATCAGCAAGCTACCTCCTGTTCCAGCTGAGTAAGCAATAAAGTGCCAAATACCGTTGTCTAATCCTTCTTGGAACATACCCATACTTGCCGCCACCAATGGTACGTTGTCAATTACTGCCGAAGCAAATCCTAACAGAAGTACTACTATGTTTTTGCTTGGGATAGCGCTATTAAGGTTTTGTGCAAAGTTAAATAGCGTACCGATAGTTTGTAGTGAGGCAACTGCCAATAGTATTCCTAAGAAGAATAAGATACTCGAAAACTCTATACGGCTAAGGGCGCGGTGTATACCAAATTTCTCTTCATCTTCTTCATTTAGTTCTTTAGGTTTAAGTTTTTCACCCACAAACCACATAGTAGCCAAAGCGAAAAGCATACCCATATAAGGAGGAAGGTGTGTAATTGATTTGAAAATAGGTACAAAGATAATAGCGATAATACCTATCACTAGTACTGGAGTACTACTTTTATAGGTCACCCCTTCTTGGTTGTTTTCAGTATTTAAATGACCTCTGAATACAGGCAAGAAAGAAGCGATAAGTAGCGGTACTATTAAGCATATAGTTGAAGGGATAAGTACATATTCTACTAATTTAGCCGCACTTACTTTGTTTTTCACCCATAGCATAGTAGTAGTTACGTCTCCAATAGGCGACCACGCACCACCAGCATTAGCCGCAATTACGATAAGCGATGCATACCAAATGCGCTCTTTTTGGTCAGGGATAAGTTTGCGTACGATAGTTATAAGGATAATAGTAGTAGTAAGGTTATCAATGATAGCTGATAAGAAGAACGCGATAAGACCGATAATCCACAGCAGTTTTACCTTGCTTTTAGTGCGGATAATACGTTTGATAATTTCAAAACCGCGGTGCATATCAATCACCTCTACAATGGTCATCGCGCCGATTAAGAAGAAAAGGATTTCGGCAGTTTCAGCCAAGTTGTGTTGTAGAGCAGCATCTATAGCAGAGGCGTTACCTTCGGGCGTATTACTTACAGGGAAGAGCTCGCCATTCATAATATGCATTACATCAATGTTTGATACTTTTAGTATCGTCCAGCATATCACGGCCATAGCCAAAGCCGAAATTGTTTTGTCTACTCTAATCTGATGTTCAGTAGTAATACAAAAATAACCAATAAAAAAGATGGCAATAATCCAAGATTCCATATATACTATTTTTTTATTAAAATTTAACGCCGCAAATATACAAAATCTTTTTATTACTTTCCAAATATTTTTTGATTTATATTTTAGTAGTTAGTCGCTAGTCGTTAGATCATTGTCGCTTTCTAACGACTAGCGACTAACCACTAACGACTAGCGACTAAAGCCCAGCTTTATACACCACTTCTTGTACTCGCTGTCTTATCAATTTGTTTATCAACAATTTGTTTTCAGCCGAAGGGTAAGTCCGGTTAGAGAGGAAGACCACTACTATTTCGTTTATAGGGTCTGCCCAAGCAAAGGTACCCGTAAAACCCGTATGCCCAAAGCTTTCCATTGGCACACAGCCGCAGGTAGGCCCAGCCTTGCCTAATTGAGGTTTGTCAAAACCTAAGCCGCGTCTGTTCCCTTCAGTGCAATAGTTACAAGTGTTAAATAGCTGTATAGCTTGCGGTTGCAAATACCACGTGCCGCCATAATACCCTTTTTGTAGGTACATTTGCATTATCTTAGCCACATCGTCAGCAGTGCCAAAGAGTCCCGCGTGTCCACCTACACCGCCGAGCAAGGCAGCTCCTTGGTCGTGCACATAGCCGCGTAACTCCTGCCCTCTAAAAGTCTTTTCATCTTCAGCAGGAGCTATATTTGTTATCGGGAAGCGCTCCAAAGGTAGGTAAGTCAGCTGATAAGCCCCCAATTCTCGGTAAAAATGCTTTTGTACCGCCTCTTGCAGGGGCTTTTTAGTTTTCTTCTCTATAAAAAGTTTAAAATAGTAGTACGGCAGGTCGCTGTACAGATACTTCTTATCTTTTATCAGATTGCTGTCGTCTATACGCTTGTAAATACTATCCGTAAACCCTTCTCTTAAATACAAATCCTTCGCTACTTGGGTAGGGAAGGAATCGCTGGCGGTAGTACTATAAAATTCTGGCAATGGCTTTTTGTTCTTGTCAAGGGTTTGGTTGAAAAACGGTATCCACGACTGAAACTGTGCGTAGTGCGAGAGCACCTCCTTCATTGTCATCCCTCCCTTGTTAGTATCTTTTAGCCTCGGCAGCAAATCCTCAAAAGTGTCATTAGGCCTAAAATCCCCTTTGGTGTACAGCCGCATCAGTTCGGGCAGGGTAGCCAGTATTTTCGTCAGCGAAGCAAGGTCGTATATCGTATGGTCATTTACTTTGTGTGCAGGGTTGTAGTCTAAGGTACCGAAGTTTTTCCGATAGACTATCTTCCCTTTTTTGGCTACCAATATTTGCATTCCGGGGGTCATCTTTTGGTCGATGGCCTCTTGGGCTATGCTGTCTATGGTCTTGAGCTTATCCGAACTAAGTCCCACACTCTCAGGCAGTCCGTAGGCTAAACGCCCTATTTTAGGGGTTTCTACCGAGGTGCCTACCGGTAGGTCAGGGTGGGCAGACACAGGCAGTATACCTTTCCCTTCTATCGCCCCGAAGAGCAACTGAGCCGTTTTTTCTTGGGCTACTTTATGGTTCTGATACGCAAATACAATACCCTCCAATGGGTGTATGTGCTTCACATTGAGCATAGCGTAAGGACGTGTAAATACAGTCAGTATAGTCTTCTTTTTCTTAGCGATATGCTCTAACCATTTTAGTTCATTTTCACTGAAGTTATAAGCGTCCCACGGAGTTTTGTCTGGTTTGTGCAACCCGATGATTATAGTGGTGTAGGGTTCTATAGCCTCGTATAGTTGTGCTTCATTTTTAGGTTCTATAAGGGCTACATCAGCGTATTTCTTTAGGGTGCTGTAGAAAGTCCAACCGCTGTCATTGCCAAATTTCACATAAGCTATTTTCTGTTTGTCTAACTGCTTTAGCGGTATAATCTGACTCTTGTTTTGGGCTACTGTCAGTGCGTTTTCAAAAATAGCTTCAGTCAGTAGGTCATCTTCAGTTGTGTGCAGCTCTTTGCTCACAGTTGACTCATCTATAGGGGTGAAGGTGGTCAGCCCTACTTTGTATTTAGCCATTAGTATTTTCTTTACCGAGTGGGCTAAACGCTCCTCGCTAATGCGCTTGCTTTGGTAGGCTTTTTTCATCGCCTCAAAGCCTTTAGGCAGATTGCTCGGCATCAGTAGTATATCGTTTCCAGCTAAAAAAGCCTCTACTTCTACCTCGCCTATAGGTAGGTATTCCGATACGCCTTTCATTCCGAGCGCATCGGTAAAGATAAGCCCCTCATACCCCATTTTTTTCTTTAGCAAATCGGTGATAATCGTTTTAGAAAGCGATGAGGGTAAACCGTTTTTAGGTTCTAAGGCAGGCACGTTTAGGTGACCTACCATCACGCTCGCTACGCTTTTAGAAAGGGCTCTAAAAGGGTAGAGTTCTACTTCTTCCAAGCGGTTAGCCGTAAAGTTGATAGTAGGTAGTGTTTTATGCGAATCTTTCGCTGTATCGCCGTGTCCAGGGAAGTGCTTAGCACTGCCCAGCACGCCTACCGACTGCATTCCTCGGGTAAAAGCAAGTCCTTTTTGGGCTACATTCTCTTTGTCTTCACCAAACGAGCGGTTACCTATAATAGGGTTCTCCGGATTAGTATTGATGTCGATGTCTGGTGCAAAGTTAAACTGCATTCCTATTTGTTTGCAGTGCTGCCCGATGCGTTTGCCTGCGCGTTCTATCAGGCTATTGTCTTTTACAGCCCCCATTGTCATATTCCAAGGGTAGGCGAAAGTAGAGTCTAGGCGCATAGCCAGACCCCATTCGGCATCCATAGCCATAAAAAGAGGAATTTTAGAGAGAGGTTGATACTCATTAGTGAGTTTCACCTGTCTTTTCGGGCCTCCTTTCGAGAATATGATACCGCCTATATAATATTTTTTAATCCAATCTTTTACTTCTTCAGCTCTTTTAGTACCGATATGGCTTGAAAACAGCGATACCATAAACAATTGACCTATTTTTTCGTCTAAAGTCATTTGTTTATAAGTGTTTTCCACCCATTGTTCTTGTTCTTTAGCTTTGTTAGTCATCACCAGCGGACTTTGAGCCCTTCCGATAATTGTGGTTAATACCCAACAAACTGCTATAAGTAAGTGTTGTTTTTTCATTTTTGATATTCTTCTAATTCTTTACTAAGGATATTGATGTATTGTTGATGTTCAGGTTTATAAATAAAGTTAATATAATGGTTGCCTATAGGTTCATTCATAATAACAGAGCTTTTAATCAATAAGTTTTTAGGTTTTGCTTTTTCAAATAAAGCATAAAAAAGCTCATTCCTAAAGTGTTGAGGCGAAAAGAAATGCCGCTTATCATTATTTCGGTAATATATTGGCGAATTATCGCAATAATAATAAAGTATAACATCTCTTTCAGATAAATATTGACGTATTTCTTCAATAATATGATTGAAAACTTTCATCGAGTTAGTAGAATAAGTCTGTTTTTTCAAACTCAAACTTACTTCTACTACTGGTATAGTTATATTTGAAAGAGGTTGATAAATAGAAAAAAGCAAAACATATTGGTTACCTTTTTCACTTTCAAAAGGTATTTTAATATCTAAGCCCAATGTCAAATTCTTTTGTATTCTTTAAATTCCATTTGCATAATTTCCTCTTTTAGCTTTTTAGACCTTTCTGCTATTTGTTCCATAAAAGCTAATAGTTTCTCACTGGGGTTCTTTATCATTACTTGCGTGGCGTTGTCCGATTGGCGTAGCACCACTACTTCTTGTTTCTTCTCCATACGTTTTTCATATTTAATTAATAGAGAGTTAGGAGTCCAGCCCCTAACTCTCATAGAAAATATATTAACAATTAAAAACTTTTCTTAATCATCTAATTGTCAAATTAGTAAATTGGCAAATCGCCTAAAACTCCTCTATGTTATACGCTTTCAGCTTGTTATAAAGGGTTTTACGGGTGAAGCCCAGCAGTTTAGCCGCTTCAGTCTTATTGTTGTTTGTTTCGTGTAGCGCTCCAATGATCAGTTCGCGCTCATTCTCTTTGGTCGAAAACGAAAAACGTTCAGTAGGGAAGTGGCGTGTCTCGCTCATCACAAAGTCTGGCAACTCATTTTCGCTGATATAATCAGTAGTGGTGAGCAGTGTAGCGCGCTTCACTACATTCGATAACTCGCGTAGGTTACCACCCCAATTGTAGTTCAACATCTTCTGAACAGCTCTTTCGGTAAAGCCTTGCACGTTTTTGTGTAGCTTTTCATTAGTTATCTCTAAGAAATACGAAGCAAATATCATCAAGTCGTCTTTGCGCTCGCTTAGCGATGGCACTTTTATAGCGAACTCATTTAAGCGGTGGTATAAATCCTCGCGAAAATCACCTTTGTTCACCGCCTCCAATAAGTCCTCATTAGTAGCCGCTAATACTCTGATGTCTACCTCTATTTCTTTTGAACTACCAATAGGTTTGATACGGCGCTCTTGTAGGGCGCGTAGCAACTGTATTTGGTTCTCATAGCTAAGGTTACCCACCTCATCAAGGAAGATTGTACCGCCATTAGCTTCTTCAAAATGTCCTTTTTTATCGGTGATAGCCCCTGTAAACGAACCTTTTACGTGTCCGAAAAACTCACTCGAAGCTATTTCTTTAGGTATGGCTCCGCAGTCTACTGCTATAAAAGGCTTGTTGCGGCGCTCGCTTTTTAGGTGTATCAGCTTTGCTACCACCTCTTTACCTGTACCGCTTTCGCCCATAATGAGCACCGACATATCGGTCGGAGCCACCAAGTTGATAAACTTGCTCAGCTTTTTAGACGCGGGACTTACTCCCTCTATAAACGGATTTTCTTCCGTCACCTTAGGGGCTTTCACCATTTTCGCCGGACTGCTATGGTCAGTTTTGCTCAAAGGAGCAGCAGTCTCTACAGTTTCAGGCTTAGGGGTAGAAAATACTGTATTTTGGGCATTTTTTATCACATTAAGCACATCTTCCTGCTGAAAGGGTTTAGAGATATAGTCAAAAGCACCGAGTTTCATCGCTTCTACAGCAGTCGAAACCTCGGCGTAGCTGGTCATAACCACCACGGGCAAGTTAGGGAAAATATCTTTCACCTGCTTTAGAAAGTTGATACCATCACCATCGGGTAGCCTTAGGTCGGTAAATATCATTTTAATAGCAGGGGTCAAGTTCTTCTCGGCCTCTTCTAAACTATAGCACCCAATCACATCATATCCGTTGCGTTCCAAAAAGCGGCTAAGCATTTTTGAAAATACTACATCATCTTCTACTAATAGAATGGGGGTTTTCATACGTTTTCTAAATCTATATAATTAATATTTGCTTTTGTTACAATAATTCAGAATTCAAAATTCAAAAAGTGTGCAAAAATACAATTTTATTTTGAAATAATTACACTTTTTACTCAAAAAAAAAGTCCCCTTATCACAAGGGAACTTTTTTCAATGCATATAATATAAATACTACTACTAACTCCCAATTTTGTTAGCTCAATGAATGATAGCTGTTTAGCAATTAAATTTTAGCAATGTTTCTCAATGAAAAGTTGTTTCCCAACAACAAAATGAATTTAATTTTTTTCAACAACTTCGTTTTAATGATTCTTATCTAACAATGTTTCTTTTAGCAATTTTTTTCAGTAATTTAATTTCTTAACCAATTTCTTGTATATGCTGAAAGAGCCACCATTCATATTATAAGTATGCACTAATAAATTATAAATGTTTAATCTTCTAACTTACGCTATATACTTTGAAAAAACTGTGCCAAACTTATCATTACCCGTTAATAAATACTTCAATGTCTTTATAATCAAATAGATAATCCGTTAATAACTTGTCGATAGCCTGTTAATAACTATGTTAATAAATGTGTAAAAGGTGTGTAATTACACGTTACAGGTTACACTAGATTTCCCATATTCCTAATTTTTTTGCTTTTTCTTGAATGTTTAGAAAATTATTCTCTCTACGCTTACCCTATACAATCGATATAGGAAGGATACAGGAAGAGCGAACAGTTAGCGAACGATTAACGAAGTATAAACATCTAATAAACCTTCCAAACATAGAAAAACATCAAAATTCAAAAATATTTTGTATCTTTGCCAAAAATAAGTAGAGATTATGCCATACACTAACGGCTAACAACTAACGACTAGCGACTAATTACTAACAACTAACGACTAACGACTAACCACTAATCACTAACGACTAAAAATGGACATTTCCCTTTCTAAATCCTCACTGCGTTCAGGGCAGTCACTACAGCTGTCAGGCTCCAAATCCGAAAGCAATAGAGCGCTACTCTTGCAAGCGCTGTACCCCGAACTCTCTATTAGCAACCTCTCTACAGCCGATGACACTCGCCTACTCCTAAAAGCATTGTATTCTTGCACACCGCTGATAGATGTGCATCACGCCGGTACGGCTATGCGTTTCCTTACAGCCTATTTTGCAGCACAGTTAGGAGCTGATGTCCTGCTGATGGGCTCAGAGCGTATGCACCAGCGACCCATAGCCCTATTAGTCGATGCTCTGCGCTCGCTTGGGGCTGATATCACCTATACAGAAAAAGAAGGCTTTTCACCGCTGCGCATCAAGGGGAAAGAACTAAACGGTAGCCATGTCAGCTTGCAGGGCAATGTCAGCAGCCAGTACAGTTCTGCCTTGCTCCTCATTGCACCCACGCTCCCCAACGGACTTCATTTAGAGCTCACCGGTAGTATCACCTCTTTACCCTACCTACAGATGACCCTCGACCTGTTGTCCTATTGCATTGGTGCTGAGCACGTACATTTCAGCGGTAACGAGATACGCATCACCCCTGCCGATAGCCTACAGAACTATCATTGGCAAGTAGAGTCAGATTGGTCTTCAGCTTCCTATTGGTATAGTTTTGTAGCCCTTTCGCCTGTAGGCACCACCCTCTCACTCCGCGACTTTAAGCAACCGAGTCTGCAAGGCGATAGCGCACTACAGCAGCTGTATCGCGCGCTGGGGGTTACCACTACCCTTAGTGATACGACCCTCACGCTTACTAAGGTGTCAGCCCCTCAAACGGACAGCTTTACGGCCGACCTCAATGCTACCCCCGACATAGCCCAAACCCTTGCGGTTACCTGCTTAGGCTTGGGGATAGGCTGTGCGCTCTCAGGCTTACACACCCTAAGTATAAAAGAAACCGACCGCCTCACAGCCCTACAAACCGAGTTGAGCAAGTTTGGTGCGGAGGTAACCATCACCAGCGACAGTCTGCAATTTCCTCCTTGTCGTAGTTTGAATAGCGGAGTGCAAGTGGCTACTTATAATGACCATCGTATGGCGATGGCGTTTGCCCCGCTGATGCTTCTCACCCCACTCGTAATACTTGATAAAGAGGTGGTAACTAAGTCATATCCAACTTTTTGGCAAGATGTAGCCCAGCTAACAGTAGAAGATGAAGAAAAGTGATAAAAGTTATAAAAATCTGATAATCAGCATTTTGTTATCTTTTTGAAAGAAAGGAGATAAATAAAAGCTAAAAAAAATCTGCTAACATAGTGTTTATTAAATATTTAATTTGTATCTTTGCGCCCACAAATACGAAGATGAATATTCATATATAAAAATAACAAAGATGACAAAAGCAGAAATTGTATCAAAGATTTCCGACAAATCAGGTCTTGACAAAAACGAAGTTCAGTTAATCGTTGAAAACTTTATGGATGAAGTGATTAACTCTTTAAAAGATGGACAAAACGTGTATTTGAGAGGTTTCGGCAGTTTTATAATCAAAACAAGAGCCGAAAAAACAGGGCGTAATATTTCTAAAAATACTACCTTAAAAATACCTGCTCACAACATTCCTGCCTTTAAGCCAGCTAAGGTATTTGTAGACACTGTGAAAGACAATGTAAAAGTAAATTAATATTAATCATATAAAAATAATAAAGTTATGCCAAGCGGAAAAAAAAGAAAAAGACATAAAGTGGCTAACCACAAACGCAAAAAAAGAGCGAGAGCTAATCGCCACAAAAAGAAAAAGTAGTTTTTAACTACTTTTTCTTGCTTAAAAACAACCCTAAATTGTTCATTGAATTATTAACTAAAAATCCAACAAAGTGGAAAAAGAATTAATTATCCGTTCTGGCTCCTCTTACGTAGATTTTGCTTTGCTCAGAGACGGTAGGCTGATAGAGCTTCACAAAGAAGAAGATACTAACGGTCTGGGTGTGGGCGACATAATGTTAGCCAAAGTGCGCAAGCCTATACAAGGGCTCAATGCGGCTTTCGTTAATGTGGGGCACGAAAAAGATGCCTTCCTACATTACCACGACTTAGGCCCTCAGTTAGCTTCTTTACTTAAGTTCATCAAGTGGGTTATCTCAGGGAAATTAAAAGATTTTTCCCTAAAAGACTTCCCTCTTGAACCAGATATCGATAAGAATGGCTCGGTAGCCGATACTCTCAAACCTAATCAGCCCATATTGGTGCAGATAGTCAAAGAGCCTATCTCTACCAAAGGTCCTCGTATCAGTTCTGAACTCTCTATAGCGGGTAGGTATTTAGTACTCGTACCTTTTTCTGACCGTATTTCTATCTCGCAGAAGATAGAGAGCAAATCCGAAAAAGAACGTTTGCGAAAACTCTTGCAAAGCATTAAGCCTAAAGGCTTTGGCGTAATAGTGCGCACGGTAGCCGAAGGGAAAAAAGTAGCCGAATTAGACAAGGATTTACAGTCTCTCTTCAATCGCTGGGTTTTGATGTGCAGAAAAATTCAAAAAGCGGTTTATCCCTCTAAGGTGATGAGCGAAGTGAACAGAACAGGTGCCATACTCCGCGACTTGTTCAACGATACTTTTACAGGCATACACGTAGATAACGAACAGCTGTACGAGCAGATAAAGAAGTATGTGCAAGAGATAGCACCTGAAAAAGAAAGCATCGTAAAATTATACCGCTCATCGGTACCTATTTTTGAGAAGTTTCATATTGAACGTCAGATAAAGACGGCTTTCGGTCGTACCGTATCAATGCCCAAAGGGGCTTACTTAGTCATAGAGCACACCGAAGCCCTACACGTAATCGACGTAAATAGTGGAAATCACTCTAACAAAAATAACGACCAAGAAACTACAGCCTTATCTGTAAACCTAATTGCTGCTACCGAGATAGCACGCCAACTGCGCCTCCGCGATATGGGGGGTATCATAGTAGTTGATTTTATTGATATGGCAAGCAGCGATAACCGCCGTATATTGTTTGACCATCTTCGCGATGAAATGGCTGAAGACCGTGCCAAACACAAAATACTGCCCCCAAGTAAGTTCGGGCTTATACAAATCACTCGGCAACGCGTACGCCAAGAGCTGAACATCAAAACTAAAGAAGAGAACCCAAGCAAAGAGGGCGAAATTGAAGCCCCTATTGTTCTTATTGATAAAATCAACATAGAACTTGAAAGCATTATTAAGGAGGATGCTTACAAAGGGCGTATTGTGCTCAATGCACACCCTTTTATAGCAGCTTATTTGACCAAAGGATTCCTAAACTCTATTCGTTTTAAATGGTTTCTGAAATACAAGCGGTGGATAAAGATACTGCCCCGCGATGCCTATTCTTACTTAGAATATCGTTTTAAAACTAATGAAGGAACCCCTCTTTAAAAATTTAATCGGTGTGCTACTACCCTCATAGTTGCACACCGATTTCTTTTTTTATATCTTTTATATATGAAAATTTTATCTACCAAATGCCTTACCTCTGCCCAGCAACAGCGCCTACAAGCATTAGGCTTTACGCTGGTGCAGCATAATTTTATTGCTACGCCTCCGCTACCTTTTGCGCTTTCGTTGCCTTATGAATGGCTTATTTTCACTAGTCAGAATGGGGTGCAGAGTGTATTAGCACACCCGCAGTGGCAAGAGTTGCTCTCTACGCCTGTACTTTGTGTGGGCGTCAAAACACAGCAACTGCTACAATCAAAGAGGTTTAAGGTATGCTATGCTGCCGACTATGCTACCGATTTGGTAGCCTATATGCGCAACGACTTATCGCGCTATCAAGGGGGACGCATTGCTTTTTTTGCAGGTATGCACCGCCTCAACACCCTCCCTGATTTCTTCGCCTCTGAAAAGCTACAAGTTGCAGAGATTACCGTTTATGATACGGTCTTTACCCCTATAACTCTTGCAGAACCAGTAGATGCGATTCTGTTTTTCAGTCCTTCGGGGGTGCAGAGTTACCTATCCACTCATACAACAGCAGCAGAGCAGGTGTATTGCATAGGGACTACTACGGCGCAGGCAGCTACTCCGCATTGGGCATCAGTAATAGTTGCTACAGAGCCTACTGTAGACGGAGTGCTACAGGCAGTAGTAGCATCACTTATCCCTTAATGTCGTGTATGCGCAACTGAGGGCGTATAATACCATTCCATATGTTTTCTTCTATAGAGTAGATAATGCTGAAAGGGCGCCCCGATTCTACTATGGGCAATCGGTCAGCTAAATCGAAGGCTACAGCCCCGAAGTAGTGAGGGCAGCCAACCTCGCGTAGGTTGAGCTTTAGGTGCTTTTCATCTTTCCCAATAGCTTTAGCAAACCCCGTATCAATTACATTGTCAGCATAGAAAAGAGGAGGTAGATTGTTAGGCCCAAAAGGCTCAAAGCGTTTGAGTACCCCTATTAGCTTTTCGGTTATCTTGCTCAGTGGTAGCTGGGTATCATAGCAGATTTTAGGGTCGCGAGGCAAATTAGCTAACTTTTGCACTACTACTTGCTCAAAAGCTTCTTTGAAGTCTGGGTATTGCTCAGGCAAGAGCGTGAGCCCTGCGGCATAGGTGTGTCCGCCAAATTGCTCGAGATACTCGCTACATTGCTCTAAAGCATCGTAGATGTCAAACCCTGTAATAGAGCGCGCCGATGCAGCATATTTGTCGCCACTTTGGGTGAAGACTAAAGTAGGGCGATAATAGGTTTCTATCAGGCGCGAGGCTACAATACCAATGACCCCCTTATGCCAGTGGGGGTTGAATACTACAGTACTATAGCGGTTTTGCTCTCCGTTTTCTTCTATCTGAGCCAAAGCCTCTTGGGTAATACTGCTGTCTAATTCTTTCCGTTCGCTATTTAGCAATTCAATCTCGTAGGCTTTTTCTTTTGCCTTGTGGCTGTCGGTTTCAGTCAGTAGGGCTACTGCGTATTTGCCGTGCTCTATCCGTCCTGCAGCATTGATGCGAGGTGCTGCCTTAAACACTACATCACCAATACCTACCCTTTTTTGATTTTCACCTAAGAGTGCATCGACTCCTGCTGAAGGTTGCTGGTTTATCACCTCTAAACCGAAGTAGGTAAGGGTGCGATTTTCGCCATTCATCGCTACTATGTCGGCAGCAGTGGCAATCGCTACCAAGTCTAACAAAGGGCGTATTTCTTCAAAAGGACGTGATAAATGTTGTTGGTAGGCTTGCACTAACTTGAAGCCTATACCACAGCCGCAGAGCTCTTTGTAAGGATAGGGGCAATCGGCTTGTTGGGGATTGAGTATAGCCACGGCGTCAGGCACTTGCGCATCGGGGCGATGGTGGTCGCCGATAATAAAGTCGATACCTTTATCGGTGGCATACTGCACCTTATCAATAGCTTTGATGCCACAGTCGAGGGCAATGATAAGGCTACAACCCTTGCTGGCAGCGTAGTCTATCCCCTGAAACGAAATGCCATAACCTTCGGTATAGCGGTCGGGTATGTAGGTGTAAAGCAGAGAGGTATGATTGCTGAGATAGCGGTACAACAGCGATACGGCTGAGGTGCCATCTACATCATAATCGCCATAAATAAGTATTTTTTCTTGAGTATTGATAGCTTTGCTCAGACGCGCAACTGCCTTGTGCATATCTTTCATCAGAAAAGGGTCGTGCAGAGAGGCTAAGCTGGGGCTGAAGAAGTGCATTGCCTCATCATAAGTAGTGATACCGCGCTGGGCTAATAGGGTAGCGGTGGTTTGGCTCAAATGGAGTTCTCGTCTGAGTTTTTCAATAATAGCTTCTGAAGGTAGTAGTTTTGGTTCCCAAATATAATTCATTTTTTAATTTGCCGATTTGTCAATTTGCTAATTTGCCGATTTGTCAAATGTTTCATTGTCAAATCGGCAAATTGGCAAATTGTCTTGTTATCCTAAGTATGTTTTTAGTATTTTGCTTCGCGAAGTGTGTTTGAGGCGACGGATAGCTTTTTCTTTTATCTGGCGTACACGTTCGCGGGTAAGGTCGAAAGTTTCGCCTATTTCCTCAAGGGTCATTGCGTGCTGGTCGCCTAAGCCAAAGTATAACCTAATTACGTCGGCTTCACGAGGGGTGAGGGTCTCGAGGGCACGCTCAATCTCGGTGCGCAATGAGGCAAGGATAAGCTCTTTGTCGGGGTTAGGCGACTCGTTGCTTCGGATTACGTCGTAAAGGTTTGAATCTTCGCCTTCTACCAAAGGAGCGTCCATAGATATATGGCGACCTGAGTTTTTCATCGATTCTTTCACATCATTTACTGACATATCAAGCTCGCGGGCAATCTCTTCAGCCGATGGTACACGCTCGTTGGCTTGCTCTAAATAGGCGTACATCTTGTTAATCTTATTGATAGAGCCAATTTTGTTTAGAGGCAAGCGTACTATACGCGATTGCTCGGCTAAGGCTTGCAATATAGACTGCCGAATCCACCATACGGCATACGATATAAACTTAAAGCCTCGTGTTTCGTCAAAACGTTGGGCAGCCTTTATAAGCCCCAAATTGCCCTCGTTGATGAGGTCGGGTAGGGTAAGCCCTTGGTTTTGATACTGTTTGGCTACTGATACTACGAAGCGCAGGTTGGCTTTGGTCAGTTTTTCTAAGGCAGCTACATCGCCCTCTTTGATACGTTGTGCCAATTCTACCTCTTCGTCAGCGGTGATTAAATCAACGCGCCCTATCTCTTGTAGGTACTTATCAAGAGAGGCCGTTTCGCGGTTCGTAACCTGTTTGGTAATTTTTAGTTGTCTCATTCAGAAAATATCCTTAATTTTGTCTTTTCTTGTTCAGTCTATTATACGTACAAGAAAATCAAGATGTTACAAAAGCACTAAACTTTAACAATACTTTAACAGATGCAATACAGTTTTATCATTCCTGTATACAACCGTCCTGACGAATTAGACGAACTGCTGAAGAGCCTTGCAGAGCAGACTTATACCGCTGATTTTGAGGTAGTAGTGATAGAAGACGGTTCTACCATTTCATCAGAGTCGATTTGTCAGCAATACCAATCTTCGCTTTCAATTACTTATTTGGCTAAGCCTAATACAGGTCCCGGTGACTCGCGCAATTATGGTATGCGCCACGCCAAGTACGATTATTTTCTCATTTTAGACTCAGATTGCCTTTTGCCACCTCATTATTTAGAGGCGGTAGACGACTATTTGCAGGCGCATTATGTAGATTGTTTTGGAGGAGCTGATACGGCTGACGAGCATTTCACTAAGGTACAAAAGGCTATCAATTATACAATGACTTCGTTTTTCACTACGGGGGGCATACGCGGTAGTGCGCGTGGGGTGCAGCGTTTTGAGCCGCGCAGCTTCAATATGGGGCTTTCGAGGGCGGCTTTTGAGGCTACTGGTGGTTTTGGTAAGATTCACCCTGGTGAAGACCCAGACTTGGTGATTAGATTATGGGGAAAGGGTTTTGAGACGGCGTTTATACCCGAGGCGTTTGTCTTTCACAAGCGACGTATCTCTTGGCAGAAATTTCAGAAGCAAGTCAGTAAGTTTGGACAAACACGTGCGATTCTCAACCATTGGCATCCGCATACGCGCAAAATCACTTTTTGGCTACCTACTTGCTTTGCTTTAGGGCTTTGTGGGGCCATATTATTGGCTTTGTGCGGGTATATAGGGGCTCTTTTGGTGTATCTGTGTTATTTTGTGCTTATAGCGTGGGATAGTGCTCGCGAAAATGGTAGCATTCAGATAGGATTGATGTCCGTTTGGGCAGTATTAGTACAGTTTTTTAGCTATGGGTTTGGTTTTCTGTGGGCTACCCTGAAGATTTTCTTAGTTAAGAAGCCTATGGAGGTGTTGTTTCCGAAGTTGTTTTTTGCTTAAGGAGTAGTTGGTGTTTGTTCGCTCAACCTTCGCTTATCCTTCGCTCATTGTTCGCTCAACCTTCGCTTATCCTTCGCTCAACCTTCGCTCATCGTTCGCTTGGGTAAGAGCGGTATCAAACTTATTTTAAAATCAAAAATCAGAAAGTGAATATTATTTATCAATATATAGTCAGGCATAAGCTGGCGGCGGTTGCTTTTTTGGCGGCGTGGCTGCTTATAGCGCTATGGGGCGTGAGTAGGCTGCGCTTTGAGGAAGATATTACCAAAGTGCTTCCGCAGAACGATAAGACCACTCTGACCTCAAAAGTGCTTAAACAGCTCAATTTTGCTGATAAGATTTCGGTGATACTCTCGGCTAAAGAGGGGTCGCTTGCCGATATGCAGGCAGCCGCAACTGCTATAGTTGATAGTCTGAATACTAAGGCATTTCAACCCTATATAGCTGGGGTACAGGGTATTGTAGCTGATGAGGAGGTAGAGAGTGCGTGGCAGTTTGTCAATAGTCATTTGCCGCTTTTCCTCACGGAAGACGATTACACTTCGCTGGCAGCACGTATGCAACCCGATAGCCTTAACGCTTTGGTGCAGGCGCATTACAAGACGATGCTTACCCCTGCGGGTATGGTAGCCCAATCGTTTATACGCACTGACCCTTTTGGCCTCACTTTCAAAGGATTGCAGAAGTTACAAGCCCTCAATATAGGGACGGACTTCAAACTCACGAATGGCTTTCTGACTACCAAAGACGAGCAGCATTTGCTCTTTTTCGTCACTCCCCGTTTTGAGGGCAATGATACCGAGCACAATACGGCTTTGGTGCAACAGCTCGAACAGCTGCAAGCGCAACTACAGCAACACTATGGGGCAAAGCTGCAGATACACTTTTTTGGTGCTCCGTTTATATCGGTTAGCAATGCTACTCAGATAAAAACGGATATACTCACTACTGTACTCATCTCTTTATCAGTGCTTTGCCTACTGCTTATTTTCTTCTATCGCAGTGTGTATATACCCCTTATAGCCTTTATCCCCTCGGTGTTTGGGGTGCTCTCCGCCTTGGCGTTTCTGTATGTGCTTAAAGGTAGTATTTCTGCTATTTCTATCAGTTTAGGAGCGGTGTTATTAGGGGTAACTATCGACTATTCGCTGCATATACTCACTCATTACAAGGTAGCCAAAACGGCTTCGGAATTGTATCGCGCTGTAACGGTGCCTATACTGCTCAGCAGTATTACTACGGCTATTTCTTTTCTCTGTTTGCTGTTTGTCCATTCAGAAGTGATGCAAGATTTGGGCATTTTTGCCTTTATTGGCATTATGGTTTCGGCCTTGCTCTCTCTGGTGTTAGTGCCGCATCTTTACCGCGCTGATAAGGGGGTGGCGGTGCGCCGTACGTTTCTTGATAGGGTAGGGGGCTACCCTTTCCACCGCAATAAGTGGATAGTAGGCGCGTGTTTGTTGCTGATAGGGGTGAGTTTTTTCTACTTTCAGAAAGTGAAGTTTAATGGCGATATAGTCAGTATTAATTATGTAAATCCGCGCTATCAGGTAGCGCAGCAGCAGTTAGAACAACTGACTGATAGTCAGTATAAATCGGTGTACGCAGCTGCCTATGGCAATAGTTTGGAAGAAGCCTTAACGCATAACTACCGCTTATACCAGCAATTGCAGCATCTGAAGGCAACCGATAGCATTAGGCAGTTTAGTTCGGTAGCTGCCCTTATTTTGCCCCAAACGGAGCAGCAAAAGCGCATTAAGCGTTGGCAAACGTTCTGGTCGGGAGCTCGTCAGGAGGCTTTGCGCACACAATTGCAGCAGTTGGGCGCTCAATATGGCTTTAAAGAGAGTACTTATGCTCCTTTTTTCGATTTTCTTACTACTGACTTTGAGCCTATACGCTCTTTAGACGATTATAAGGCTCTTTCAGCACTTCCTTTAGATGATTTTATCACAGAAAAAGACGGTTTTTATACCCTTGCTAACCTTGTGAAGCTAACTGATAGTGAGCATACGCGTTTTGTTGAGCAGATAGAGCAACGCATAGGGGCTATAGTGATAGACCGCAAGAACCTTAGCGAGACTTTTTTGGGTAAGCTTAAAGACGATATACTGCTATTGGTAAATTATTCTTCTATTGCTATTTTTCTTATTTTATTGCTTTTTTTCAGGCGTATAGAGTTAGTGCTGCTCACTCTTATTCCTATTGGGGTGACAGGGGTAGTTACGGCTGCGTTGATGTACTTTTTCGGTATAGAATTTAACGTTTTTAGTATGATAGTCTGTACCTTAGTGCTCGGTCATTCCGTTGATTTTAGTATTTTTATGACTTGTGCCCTACAAAAAGACTATACTAATGGCAGAAATGAGCTTCCTGTTTATAAAGTATCAGTATTATTAGCCTCTATTACTACCTTTTTGGCGATAGGGACGCTTATTTTTGCTAAACATCCTGCGCTCAGGTCGATAGCATCAGTGTCTGTGCTGGGTATTTTTACTGCTTTGGTTATTACTTTTGTGTTTTATCCTACTATATTTAAGTTTTTTATCTTCCGAAGACCTCAAAAAGGGCTTTCTCCGGTTAGTTTGCGTTTGTTGCTGCACTCTATATTTTCTCTTTCTTACTATGCTTTGTCGTCAGTAATTCTCAGCAATGTAGGTTGGGTGCTGGCTACTGTTTTTCCGCGCAGCAAGCCTTGGCTACGCAGGCTCTCATCGGTCTTAGCCGCTACGGTGCTCTTCTCTAATTGGCGGGTGCGCAAGCGGGTGGAGAATCGCCAGCTACTCAATACCGATACGCCTTCGGTAGTGATAGCCAATCACACTTCGTGGCTCGATACGCTTGCGTTGGAGCTATATAGCCATCGGTTGAGTTATGTGGTAAATGATTGGGTGTACCGCTCGGTTATCTTTGGTAGATACCTTCGCGCTATGGGGGCTTATCCGGCATCAGAGGGTATAGAAAAAGGAATGCCTTTGCTGCAGCGGCACTTACAAGAAGGGATTTCGGTGGTGATATTTCCGGAGGGGAAACGCTCGGAGAGTAATCGCATTCATCGTTTTCATCAGGGGGCATTCTACATAGCGGATACTTTGCAGAAACCTATAGTGCCGGTGTATATTCACGGTACTTCAGAAGTACTGCCTAAAGGAGATTTTATCATTTATGACGGGGCAGTTACTATAGTAGCTGCTGAACCTATCGCTCCTGATGATACCCAATTTGGTACTACCCCGCGTGAGAAAGCTAAGCAGGTGGGGGCGTACTTCCGTGAGCAGTTTGCTCAGTTGCGACAACGCTTAGAGGGGGTCAATTATCTGAAGCAGAAATTGCAGTTGAACTATCTGTATAAAGATATTGAAGTAGTAAGGGTGGTAAAAGCTGATTACACTGCTCACGCAGCCCAATATTACCAACTGAGCCGTAGTCTGCCTGCTAAAGCGCGTATATTACACATAGCTGATGACTATGGGCAGTTAGACTTTTTGTTGCTGCTTACTTACCCAGAGCGTGAGATTGTTTCAGTAATAGAAGATGATGAGAAACGAGCTGTAGCCCAGCAGAGTTACCTTGTGCATATACGCAAACTGCAATACCTTAAAGCACGCCCTGACGAGTCTTTTGATATAGAGATTATTGGGGCTGAAGTAGTTAGAAAAAGGGTATAAAAAAACTTTGTCAAAGTCCTGAAACTTTGACAAAGTTATTATATTATATAGTTTTGTTTTTTAGGCTTTTGCTTTTAGCTCTGCTATTGTTTGGGTAGGATTAGCAGCGTTGAACACGAAACTACCTGCTACTAAGGCATCGGCACCTGCCTCTACAAGAGCTTTGGCATTGCTTAGGGTTACGCCTCCATCTATTTCGATAAGGGTATTAGCTCCCGCTTGCGTGATAAGCGCTTTAGCTTGTCGTACTTTTTTATAGGTGTTTTCTATAAATGACTGTCCCCCAAAACCTGGGTTTACGCTCATTAGTAAGAGAAGATCTACATCTTTGATAATGTCTTCTAACAGAGTGACAGGCGTATGAGGATTGAGAGCAACCCCTGCTTTCATACCCTCGGCTTTGATAGCTTGTAGCGTGCGGTGTAAGTGAGTACAAGCCTCGTAATGCACCGTGAGTATGTGGCTACCCAGCTTTGCAAAGGTACTGATATAGCGGTCGGGGTCGATAATCATTAGGTGTACATCTAATGGCTTGGTAGCGTGCTTATTGATAGCCGAGAGTACTGGTATACCATATGAAATATTAGGTACAAATACCCCGTCCATAATATCAATGTGGAACCAATCGGCTTCACTGGCATTGACCATCTGCACAGCTTGTTGCAGGTTGCCAAAATCTGCTGCTAGTAATGAAGGTGAAAGAATCATATTTTTTTCAATTAATAATTGAGAATTAACCTACACTTCCTTCTAATGAAATCTCTAAAAGTTTTTGAGCTTCTACGGCAAACTCCATAGGGAGTTTATTTAGTACCTCTTTGCCAAAACCATTTACGATAAGTGAAATGGCTTTCTCGGTATCAATACCGCGCTGGTTGCAGTAGAAAATCTGGTCTTCACCGATTTTTGAGGTCGTTGCCTCGTGCTCTATCTGTGCCGTAGGGTTTTTAGCTTCTATATAAGGGAAAGTATGTGCTCCACAATTATTGCCCATCAGTAATGAGTCGCACTGAGAGAAATTGCGGGCATTCTTAGCCTTTGGTACTACTTTTACTAATCCTCGGTAGCTATTTTGTGATTTTCCTGCTGAAATTCCTTTAGAAATAATTGTTGATTTAGTGTTGTTGCCCAAATGTATCATCTTAGTACCTGTATCAGCTTGCTGAAAGTGGTTAGTAACCGCTATAGAGTAAAATTCGCCTATAGAATTATCACCTTTTAGCACTACTGAAGGGTATTTCCAAGTGATGGCTGACCCTGTTTCTACTTGCGTCCATGATATTTTAGCATTCTTCTCTGCTAAAGCGCGTTTAGTTACAAAGTTGTAAACACCGCCTTTGCCGTCTTTATCACCAGGAAACCAGTTTTGAACAGTAGAGTACTTTATCTCGCCACCTTCCATTGCTATAAGCTCTACAACGGCTGCGTGTAGCTGGTTTTCATCGCGTCTGGGGGCTGTACAACCTTCTAAGTAAGATACGTAAGCACCTTCGTCTACTATCAAAAGAGTACGCTCGAACTGCCCTGTACCTGCCTGATTGATACGGAAATAGGTAGAGAGCTCCATAGGGCAGCGGACTCCTTTAGGTACATAGCAGAAAGACCCGTCTGAAAAGACAGCTGAGTTTAAAGCTGCATAGAAGTTGTCGGTCTTAGGGACTACTGTACCGAGGTACTTGCGCACTAAGTCGGGGTGCTTTTGTATAGCTTCAGACATTGAGCAGAAGATAATACCTCGCTCGGCTAAGGTCTTTTGAAAGGTAGTAGCTACTGACACCGAGTCCATTACTACATCCATAGCTACTGCGGGTTTGTCTTCTACCCCTGCAAGGCGTTTTTGCTCTTCAAGTGAGATACCCAATTTCTCAAAAGTCTCTAAAAGCTGAGGGTCTACCTCATCAAGGCTGTTGAGCTTAGGTTTCTGTTTAGGGGCTGAATAGTAAGCAATGTCTTGAAAGTTAGGAGTTTCGAACTGTACATTAGCCCAATGTGGTGGCTCAGCCATAGCTTGCCATGCTCTGAAAGCCTCTAATCGCCATTCAGTCATCCATTCGGGTTCGTTTTTCTTTTTCGACAAGGCTATTACTACCTCTTCATTGAGCCCTTTAGGAAATGTATCCGACTCAATATCAGTGTAAAAGCCATACTTGTATTCGCTATTTTCTAATTCTTCTTTAAGTTCTTCTTCTGTATATTTAGCCATTTTTATCTATTGAATAATTATATGTGTGTTAGCTATCTGATTTTAACCGACCTTTTTGTCTATTTCTCAAACAGCGCGCAAAGATAGTATTTTAGATTGAATTTAAAATACTATTGCTATAATTATTTTTAACTTACAAATAAAAAACACTTATTGTAAGAGCTGTTCTATCAGTTGGTGTACTGCATCGCTATTCCATCGCGCTATTCCTTCTTTCTCAGCACGAACCTTTCCGTTCTTATCAACTATATAGCCCGAAGGTATTTTTTCAGGGTCGAAAGGCATTTTCTCGCCTATAATTAGGTAGGTAACTTTGAAGTGAAAGTTGCGTTTTTGCATCATTTCGTCTACAGGAGTAGGTAACTCATTGGTGATGATATAAAAATCTACCTTATCTTTATAAGTATCATATAGCTTTTCGACTGCATATAGGTCGGCAATACTGATACCTCTCCACGATGAAAAGAAATATACAAAAGCAGGCTTCTTTCCTTTGGTTTGTGAAAAATTGAACTGCTTATTATCGCGGTCTTTCAGTTGCCAATCAAAGTCGATGGTGCGTGCTTGATTTTCGGGTATAATATCTACTGAACTAGCAAAAATGCGTTGCAGCAATATTTTACTTTCATATCCTAATGGTGTTACAAAAAAAGAAATCACAAAAAGGATAAGTAATAAATTCCAAAAGGTTCTTCGTTTCATAAAACTATTTTATTTTATCAAAATTCGTCATTCTCTACAATAATATCTTTATATTCAGCCCAAAAAGCCTCTATTTGTGCCATTCCATCATTCAAAAATACCATTACCTCTTGCCAAGTTGCTTTGTTATGAATGCTAACACCTGTTTTTTCGATGTATATAGCACTTATTTCTTTCTGATTGTCTAATATTAAATGCTCCTCGTAGATAGCATCGGGTAGAAAATCAGTTTGCAAGATGTTCTTCAGCGAAAGCATTTTATTATAATACAAGGCGCGCTTTTCTTTATCGCTATCTTCTATAGCGATGAGTACTCGTGCCTTTTTCAGGTCGAATGAAAACTTAAAACTGAAATCCTTTATTTTAGTGTCGTATAGCGTCCATTTCCGGGGGAACGACTTGCCAAAGGAAGTCCAGAAGTCTTCGCGTAGTTTTTTTGCTTCAGCTTTAGAATACAAGTAAGATTGTTTTTTTAGTTATTCAATAAATTTAATTGATGCCAGAACGGCAGTGCCTTTCCCCTCTATTTCTGTGTATAAGGTGATTCTGTAAAAAGTTGAGCCATCTTTTTGTACTATGCCAAATTTATGGTTGGCTACCTCATAAGCTACATATAGGTCGGGGGTAATAGTCTTTCTAGCTTTTAAAAATAACTCATCATTATGTCGCCAGCGCAACTCGTACAAATCGCCTACTTTTTTAGCATTGAGTTGGTAAATAGAATCTTCTTCTGGAGTTTCATTAACTGATGACTGAGAAGGTTTTGGCGATTGAGGTTGCTGATACTGTTTTCTGAAAGTAGCCAAAGCATTTCCGGCTAAAGCATTACGCAGTGCCTCTTGGTATGATTTTTTGTACTCTTTTTCTCTACTTTTACCTACTTCAGAACTGAAAACTTCTTTATTAGCACAGTCGGTTAGCACTAATCTGAGTTTAGAAGTCATCATATTTGATTCGTTTTTCACATCAGCTTTGAGTAGATTGCAAGGGGTGTTTAGCAATTCCGCAGGCACTTCGTTTTCCATATAGGCTTTAAACCCTTGTTTTTCAATCAAGAATTTGGTAAGTATATTTAGCTGGTATTCGTTATCACTCTTTAAGAAAGCAAACTTATTAGGTACGACTACCGTCTGTGCTACTGCTACCACTTGTAGCAGTGCTATGGTTGCAAATAATATGATTCTTTTCATATATCTAAAAAACTTCTATTGTTTGTTTTCTACTTTACTCTCATTCTTGGCATTGTCTCTGGCCTCGAGTTCTGCTTGAAATTCTTCAATTACAGGCTTCATTGTGCTATCAGGTAGGTCGGCTATTCTGATGTACATCAGCCCATCGACCGAGTTATTAAACAACGGGTCTACATTGAAAGCGATAACCTTAGCGTTCTGCTTGATATACTTTTTGATGAGCACTGGTAGGCGCAAGTTGCCCGGCTCGAGCTCGTCAATAATCTTATCAAACTTATTAAGGTCGGCTTTGGTTTCGTCAAAAATAAAGTCTTTATCTTCATCTTTCAGCTTTACTTTAAACTCCTTTTTAGGGCGCACGTATTGAGCGATATAAGGGTCGTAGAAATTCGACTTCATAAACTCAATCATTAGTGACTTAGAGAAGTTAGAAAACTGATTGCTAATACTCACACTACCGAGTAGATATGAGTGCTCTGGATAGCGCAAAGTGGTATGAGCTATCCCTTTCCAGAGCAAAAATAGCGGCATAGGCTTCTGTTGGTATTCTGAAATGATAAAAGCACGCCCCATTTCTATGGTTTTGCTCATCATATCGTAGAGTTCGGGCTCAAAACGGAATAAATCGTGGGTATAGAAGCCCTCAATGCCGTATTTAGGGAAAATCTCAGCCCCTAAGCCCATTCGGTAAGCCCCGACTAATTTCTTTGCTTGTGTATCCCATAAGAAAAGGTGACGGTAATAAAGGTCGAACTTATCTAAATCTGACGAAGCATTAGTACCTTCGCCTACTTCGCGGAAAGTTATCTCGCGCAACCTACCTATTTCCTTCATTATGTTGGGTATCTCTTCATAAGGAGCGAGAAATACCTCATAATTGTTATTCTTTAGTAGGCGGTAATCTTTTTTGGTGATGTTATCTATTTCTTTCTCTATCAGGTCAGTCTGTATAGGGGCTTCTATTTGTTGAGGGTTGGGTTGAGCTTTGCTGATGCTCAGTACATTAGACAAAGGCAAAAACTTCTTGTCTTGCTCGAAAGCATTGGCTAAAATATATGTTTTCTTACGCAAAAACTCGGTATAGTCGTCTAATTCGGGGTGCTCTTCTTGCATAGCAAGTGAAATAGGCTTTCCGATGCGTATATAGATAGTGCGCTCCTTCTGAGTGAGCAGTTCTGAAGGCAACTTAGCCGTACGCAGCGTATCGCTAATATTAGCTAAAAAGTAGAATAACTTGCTGTTTTTAGCGTGAAAATAGATAGGAATGATAGGCACTTTTGCCTTTTGTGCCAATTTCATAGCAGCCTCTTCCCAAGGCTTGTCTACCATTAGCTGCCCTTCTTTGGTAACAGATACTTCACCTGCGGGGAACAAGCCCAAAGGCTGTCCTTGGCGTAAATGTTCGATAGCGTGTTTAAAGCCTAATACGCTTGATTTTACGTTCTTGCGGTCTTCAAACGGATTTACAGGCAGCACATAAGGAGCTAAAGGCTCGATGCGCTGTAGCAGAAAGTTAGCAATAATCTTGAAGTCAGGGCGTTTTTCTACCAAAAGTTTAAGCAGTAAAATGCCATCTATCCCCCCTAATGGGTGGTTAGAAATAGTGATGAATGCCCCTTCTTTGGGGATATTTCTGAAATCTTCCTCTGGTATCTCGAATTTTATTTCAAACTCATCTAATAGTGTGTTGAGGAAGTCTATCCCTTGGCGGTGTTTGGTGCGGTTATAAATATCATTGAGCTTTGAGAGGCGTAGCAGCTTCATCAGCGTCCACCCCCCAAAGGTACCCAGAAATCCTAATTTATCTATATTGATGGCCGCAGCTACTTCTTTGGCACTCACTAAACCTTTATCTTTTTGCATTTCTTTCTGTTTTAAAGTAGTATTATTGTTTTGCTCTTTGTATTTGCTTTATCCTCTTCAGTCTTGTCATTACCTCATCGCGGTACAGTGCCTTGCTCGCTACCTTGCCTACCGAAAGTCCTTGTATCAGTATAGAGAATAGTACTACTATATAAGTAATTTGTAATAATGTTTCTTTTATGCCAGCTTTATCTGCCGGAATTGAGAGTACTAAGGCGATAGATACGCCTCCGCGTATACCCCCCCACACCATAGTGATAAGTGAGCCGCGTGAGTAGGTAGTTACTTTGCGAAGTATCGTTTTGGCAGGGATATAAATAGAAAGCCCACGCGCTAATAAACACACTATGATAGCTATTCCGCCTAAGAGAAACTGTCCGTCTAAATTCTTGATTAGCAGCATCTCAAAACCTATGAATAGGAATAGAATAGCATTCATAATCTCGTCTACTATTGCCCAAAACCTTTCGAGGTAGTCTTTATTTTCCTCGCTATTGGCTTTCTTGCCCACATTGCCTATAAATAAACCAGCAATCACCATTGCCAAAGGTGATGATACGTGGGAAGCCTTAGCTATTAAGAAGCCCCCCATAACTACCGCTAAGGTAAGGAGCACACTAACGTGATAGTCGTCTGCTTTCTTCATCATTTCTGAAGCTAGCCAACCTAATAGTACCCCTAAGAAAATACCCCCACCTGCTTCGAGTAAAAAGAGCTTGGTAATGGTATTGAACGAAGGTACAAACGAGGTATCGGTAGCCAATTTGAGCACTACGGCAAACATTACTACGGCTACCCCATCATTAAAAAGCGATTCGCCTGTTATTTTAGTCTCGATGCGTTTGGGTACTTTAGCCTGTTTTAATACCCCCAATACTACGATGGGGTCGGTAGGCGAAATGAGCGTACCAAAAAGCAGACAGTACACATAAGGTATGTGAATGCCTACCAGCGGAGCTATGTAGTACAACAAAAGCGACACGAAGAACGCCGAAAGCACTACGCTGATAGTAGCATAAGTGAAAATAGGAAGTTTATACTCTTTTAGGTCTGAGATATTGATGTGTAAAGCACCGGCAAAAAGCAGGAAGTTAAGCATTGCCCCCATCAGTATTTCGGTAAAGTCAAAGCCTTGTAATAGAGATTCTAACTTATGCGATAATCCTGAAAATATCTCACCTCCGAAGAGGCGAACCCCTACGGATACCATCATAGCGATGACCATAATACCTATGGTCATAGGCAGTTTCACATAACGTACATTTACGTATGAGAACAATGCCGCTAGAACGATAATTACAGAAAAAGCGTAGTATAACTCCATAATAATTTTATTTCGGGCAAAAATACAAAAATAATAATAAATGGCAAAAACCGCCTTATGATTTTAACACAAAAAAATGCCGGAGGGCATATTTTGAACTATGACCTCCGGCTATATTAAAATTAGTATTAGTTAAAAACTTATTTTTTTCCGACTACTACTTTTAGCATTTCGCAGCCTCTTTGTACACCATTTTCGCAAGCTTGGTCGAACCAATCGGCAGCACGGTCGTCTGACTGACCAATACCTTCACCGTGAAAGTAGCAGTGAGCTAAGCGATATTGAGCAATAGGATATCCATTGCGAGCTGATTGGCGGTATAGTTCGGCAGCTTTTTCGTAAGAACGTTCTGCCCCTGTACCATTGTAATAGCAGTTAGCAAGGTTGCATTGTGCCTCAGCAAAATCGCGTTGTGCTGCTTTTTGGTAGTAATTTAGAGCCTGACCAAAGTCTTGTTTAGCACTGTAATACTTACCAAGTTCGTTCTGTGCTTGTACGTAGTTTTGCTCTGAAGCCTTTGTAAGCCATTGTACCCCTTTGGTTTCGTTTATATACTTCATCGGCTTTTCTTTGCTTGTAAACTTAACATTGGCTTTCATAGCCGAACGGTGACGAATAGAAGGGGTGTTATGTTGAGTAGTTGCTGTAGCAGTAGCTGCTGCTTGTGCTGGTTTAGCAGGGGTTGATGTGGTATTAGAGGCTGTATCGGGTACCAAGGTTAGGTAGTACTTACCGAGTTGGTACTGTGTTTCTGCATCCCCTCTTTTAGCGATACGCTCTTGCCAAGAGAGTGTTTTTTCAGCGTCTTTTTTAGGGTTTTTCGCATCAGAATAATACTCTACTAAACGTTTTTGAGCTACTAAATTCTCTTGCTTAGCTAATTTTTCGTATAGCTGAAAAGCCTTATCATTTTCTTTTTTAGCACCTTTTCCATAGAAATACCCATCGGCTACAGTTAGGATTGCATTTACTGAAGCAGGGTCTTTAGGGTCGTTAGCCTCTATTCTCTTTAAGAGGTAGTCGAAAGCAGCTTTATTAGATAAATCAGCGGCTTTGATAGCCCACATTTCGGCTTCTTTGCTTGATTTTTTAACCCCTTTGCCTTCAGCATAACATTGTGAAAGCAGGTAAAGCACCTCTGAATAGACTTCGTCTTGCTGTTGGAAGAAGTAATCTAAAGTTTCAGTAGCAGTGGCAGGCGCTTGTTGAGCTGCTTTGGTGTAATACTCAAAACCGCGTTCGCGTGTTAGGTTAGTGTACTTACCATTATAGTATAAGTCGCCTAATTTTTTTAGTGCTAAAAGGTTGTTTTTAGCAGCTGATTTTTCGAGGTATTCAAAACCTTTCTTAACATCTAACTGTCCTTCTTCTAACAAGAGAGAACCTAAGTTATACTGTGCCATAGCATCGCCTGCTTCGCTTGCTTTTTGGAAAAGCTCCATAGCCTGAGGTATAGAAGCTCTGGTTCCGTTTCCGGTAGTGTAGCATACCCCTAAGTTATTTTCTGTTACAGGGGTAGGGTCAGCGTTTACAGATCTTGACAACCAGTTGAAAGCATCGCGGTAAGACTGAGTGCCTCCTATACCATTATACAAGCAAACAGATAATTGGCGTTGCGCATTGGCATCGCCTTTAGCAGCTGCTTTGCTGTAATACTCAATCGCTTTTTTGTAGAATTTGCCAATAAGAGGGCTATTGCCGTAGAAATAAAAGTTACCCATAGTGTATAGGGCTTCAGCACTACCTTTGGCAGCTGCTTTTTCGAGCCATTCTATTGCTTTTTCTTCGGATTTGGTTACGCCTTTACCATTGAGGTAAGCCTGACCAATAGCGTTTTGTGCCTCAGGATTGCCTTTTTCAGCGACTTTCATTAGCTTTTGTAGAGCGTCGGGGCTATTAGGACTAGCTTCATAAGCCCATTTAGCCAATAGATATTCAGCCTCTAAGTTGCCTTTAGCTGATGATTTTTCAGCCCAGAAACGCGCTTTATTGAGGTCTTTTTTTACTCCATCGCCTACGTAGTAAGCTTTGGCTAAGTCCAATTGAGTTTCAGGTTTTTCACCATCGGCTACTTTTTCAATCCAGAAGAAGTATTTTTCGTTAGATTGTGCTACACCACGCCCGTCGCGGTAGCATAATGCCAACTGGCGTTGCGCATCGGCATTGCCGCCTTCGGCTACTTTGGTGAGCCATTCTACCCCTTTTTCTTCAGATTTAGCTACACCTTTTCCTTCCATATAGCACTGGGCTATTTGGTATTGAGCATTGACATCGCCTGCTTCAGCCGCTTTTTCTAACCATACTACGGCATCTTGGAAAGAGCGTTTTAATCCGCCTTTGCCATTAAAATAAGCATCAGCCAGCTCCATTTGGGCTTGGGCGTCGCCTTTCTCGGCGAGGCGCATAATTTTTCTCATATTACTATCTTGTCCGTATGCATTGGCTACTAACAAGATAGA
>NZ_KN390000.1:36504-43111 GCF_000213295.2 Capnocytophaga sp. oral taxon 329 str. F0087 | reverse complement strand
GAGCACTTATCGTCTCATTTGCGGGTGCAAAGGTACGGCGTTTTTTTAATTCTGCAAATTTTTTAGCACTTTTTTTTGAAGTTTTTTTGAGGGGAATTGTTAAGTGGTTGGAAATCAATGGTTAGAGAGATGAAGATTTTTTGGGGGAAAATGGGAGGAATGGGAAGGCTGGGAGGTTTGAGAGGGCTGAGAGGGCTGGGAGGGCGAGCCGCACAGGCGATTATGAAACAGGTGGGGCAAATGGGAGGCTTGGGAAGGCTGAGAGGACTGGGACAAGTGGGACAGGTGAGACAAGTGGGACAAGTGGAACAAGTGGGAACAAAAAAAGCTGCCTTTGGTAAGGCAGCTTAATTTTTTATTATATACTAATTATTTAATTATTCATCATCTCCATCAAAGTAGTCTAAAAACTCTTTGATAAGTTTGGTAGGATTGGCTTTTTTCGTCCAAAGGATAGGAGTTTCTTCAAATTCCTGTTGGTGAATAATAATAGGTATATTACGTGTAAATACCTTCTCTACCTCTCCTTCATCTATAAGACGCTTGGCAAGTGCTATCACCTCTTTAATAAATTCTTTAGTGAATCTATCACCTTTTTTGAGAATTTTTTCATATAAATCTTCGTCTTCCTCGATAGCACGGTCGTTTTCTTCGTCAGAATAAAAATAAGGTGTTTTGGCAAACCACTGCTTGAGTTGTTTGTCTTTCTTACCTCCTATAGTTTCAATTTCAGTTTGTAACCAATAGTCATAATTCCACTTTGCATCTTCTTTTGACGCAGCATTATAGCTTTCTTCTTTTACATTTAAAAGGGTATTATAGCTCAGTGTAACCTTAGGAAATCGCAAGTCTTCATCATCACAAGTATAGCAGAGAGACAAAACGTATACATCTTTTCTATCTTCTTCATTTACAATTTCTTGAATTGCATTTTTCAGCTTCTCATAACTCTTCTCAGTAAAATTCTTTCTTTCCTTTTCCACTATTAATTTGTTATTTTAGTTATATTTTTGGGATTGTGTTTTTCTAAAAATTGCCTGCAAAAGTAATTCTTTTATTTTAGATAGTGAAACTTTTTAAGCTATTTTTTTTCACTAAAGATAATGTGATAAGGAAACGAACTATTTATGACAGTATTTTATAGCTATTCGTAAGTTTTAGGGCTATAGTGTTTTCGTATGAGGTATCGCTTTTTACTAATACTTGTCCGTCTTGGGTTTGTAAGCTGAGTGAAAGTTGCAAGAAAGGATGAAGCTCTGGGTTGATAAGGGCTGTAAATTTTACATTGAGCATCTGGGTAAGCTGTAATTGGTGACCTGTGATTTGCTCGGTGAGATTTTTGACGATTTGCATCATACACACCCCAGGTGTAACGGGATTATTAGGAAAATGACCTTTGAAAATAGGGTGCTCAGCATTGAGGGTTAGCGTACAAAGATAAGTGTTAGCTGCTATTTGTTGTAAGGTATTGAGGGTATAAAAATCTTTTAACATCTTTAACAATTGAAAGTTGGCAATTAATAATTATGAATGGGTTCTAAAATTATTTGAATCTTAAGGGTGTGGTGCTCTATTGTTATATTGTCAGGGGTATAAGTAAAGGTTGTGTATAAGCTTTTGGCTTTCATATTAAGCTGCTTAGAAAGGTTAGTGCCTGAAGTAAAGAGATAAACTGTATCACTTCCAACGCTACACTGTTGTACCTCTGTAGTGCCTTCAGCATATTTTTGAATGACAACAAAATGAGTTTGCAGTAATTTCTGAAAATCGGCTATAAGCGTATTGATGATAACTTTACGATTAAGGTCAGGGAGAACATAATTGACCTCTACCCTACCCTCTTTCTTTTCAAAATCAAAAAGAGTATTGCCAAAATCAGTAGTGAGAGCCACTCGCCAAGCGTTATCAGCAGTGATTTTAGCCGCTAAAAGCCCGCTAAAAGTGTGTCCGTATGCCGTTATTGTAGCCCGATAGAGGTATTGTTCGCCTACTAAAAAATGCGGATTCTTGACCGTTTCTGTAGTTTTTGGCACTAACTGGTATTGCGAGGGGAGTTGATAAGGCGTAGAACAGCCTACAAATAACAGCAGACTATATTTTAAAATTCGCTTCATCAATAGAGGTATTTAGTTTTTTATTTGTAAAAATAATTTCGGTATAATCAGCAGTGGGTTCGATGAGTTTCACGCGGTCTACTAAATATTGGGCATCAAAATAAAGGTTAATCTCGCGTATATACTTCAGCAGGGTTTTATCTTTAGGCAACAACTTCACAAGGGTATGCTTGCCTGATTGCGAAAGACTGATAGTAAACTCTTTCTCGTCAAACATATCACCGGTAACTGAGCTGATAATAAGATGATTAATTTTCTTAAAAACTTTATTATCAGCTTTTATTTGTGATACTTTGCCTGCATCATTCACCGTAATATTATCTTTCTGAAAGATAATACGATATTGGTAAGGCTTAGTGTATTGCCAATTGAGTTGTGAAGGTTTAGCAAAAGCCATTTTGCCAAAGGTCTCGATATCTTTGCTCATAAAATCGAGGTGTTTTTTCTGCTGGAAATCTGCTTGCATAGTTTGTAACGTACGAGTTTTAGCGATAAGCTGTGCTTTGAACTGGGCAGATTGTTCGGCAGTAAGGGGCTGAGCTATAAGGACAAAAGGAGCACAGAGGCTCAGTAATAAGAAAAGAGTTTTCATCAGAAATCTGTAGTTATTGTATAATTGTTATCTTTGAGATATTGCAATAAGCGTTCCAAAACGTGCAGACTGCGCTCGAATTTATCGTGCATCAGTATAATATTGCCGGCACTGAGTTTGCGGGTGATACGCCTAAAAAGCCGGTCTTCATCAGTAATGACTGTATCTAACGAACGAATGTCCCAGCCGATAGTTTTTTTATGAGTAGCGCGAATGGCACGAGCTAAGGGAGGATTGGTGATGCCATAAGGCGGGCGAAAAAGAGGAGTGTGTATACCTAACTCTGCTAGGACAGCATCAGTGCGTTTAATTTCGTCTATAAGTCGTTGGGTATGCAGTAGGTTTCGGGGCTGGTGACTAAAAGTATGATTCGCCAGAAGATGTCCTTCGGTTTTCATACGGCGCAACACTTCAGGGTATTTTTGTATTTGTTCGCCTACGCAAAAGAAAACGGCTTTGGCATTGTATTGCTTCAGTAAATCTAAGAATTGAGGTGTAAGTGCTGAAGGACCATCATCGAAAGTGAGAACAACCGTTTTAGGAGGTCGCCCCTTTAGGCAGTACTGAGTAGGAATAAAGTAGGAAAGACGGATATCGAATACTCCCCACGAGAGCAAGGCCAAATATAAGAGCAGTCCCACACCATATATATAGATAGGAACTCGCCACAGTACCGCAGCGAGTACTGCAAGTACAAAAAAAGCCGTTATATAGAAATGTTTGTTCAAGATGATAAATTTGAATATGGGACAAAAGTAGTATTTTTTTCTGTTTTTAAGCCTATTATTAGACACTTATTTTTCGCTTTTTCTTCGCTTATCCTTCGGTGTAGATGGCTTGTTCGTATATCCATTGTATAGGGTAAGTGGCTACAGAAAATTTTTCTATTACCTTTTTAAATATAAGCACCCTATCTGTCGCTGTAACTGACGGGTCTCATCATAATATTCTATCAAGTAAAAATAAGTGTCTTGAGGTAAGAGGACTGCATTAGGTAGAGATACCTCCCCCTCGACAATTCCTTTGAAGACCCTTTGACGATTGTCGTAATGAGATATTGTGAAGACTTTTTCGCCGTTACGGTTATATATAGTAACTTGATTATCAGGATAATTCTCTATTCCTACAATATGGAAATAGTCATTTTTGTCATCACCATTAGCAGACATCGCATTATCTGCTACAACTTTGTGAGTAACTTTGACCATAACGGTAGCAGTGGTGCAACTTTGAGAGGAGGGCGTGCATAGCTCATAGACAAAGTAGTCGGTGCCTATAAAGCGCACGCGGGGACGGTATAGTATTGTGTTATCTTCTTTGACAAAAGCATCGCCATTTGTTGGAAAAATGACAATCTTTGGGGAGGCAGTATAGGGCGTATCATTATCTAATACTGCGATGCGTATGGGGGTATTCATAGGAGTAGTAGCACTGTCTGACACTGCTATAGGCTGATTAGTAGCACTTTGGGTAGTGGAAGAAGTATCTGTTTCTACTGTGGCGGAGACCGTAGGGGTAACAGGAGTCTGTAAAATAGTAATGGTAATAGTCGCCGTCTGACAAATAGGTTTTTGGTTCTTGTTTTTTGAGTCGCAGATACGGTAGTTTAAAGTGTAACGCCCTATTGGGGTTTGAGGTGGAACAATGATGTTGCCGTCTTTAGTGATGATAAAAGTATTAGGAGTAGACTGTGGTAACAAGCTAAAAATAACTTTTCGGATATCAATGGGTTTTCCATTTAGGCGGTCGTTAGTGAAAACGCTGCCGACAGTTGTAGCGGTAGTAGTGGTGCTTGCGGTAGTGGTAAGAGTATAGGTGTCGTCTGAAAGGGTAATAACAGTTGGGGTAGTAACTGATTGTAATATTGCAATAGTTACAGTTGCCGTTTGACAAATGGGCTTGTGGTTCTTGTCCTTTAAGGTTTGAGAGTTGTCACAAATACGGTAGTTTAAGGTGTAACGCCCTATTGGGGTTTGAGAGGGAACAATAATGTTGCCTTCTTTAGTAATAACAAAAGAAATAGACGTAGATTGCGGCAACAAGCTAAAGATTACTTTTTGGATATCAATAGGTTTTCCGTTTAGGCGGTCGTTACTGAGGACACTACCGACAGTTGTAGCGGTAGTAGTGGCGCTTTCGGTAGTCGTAACAGTATAGGTGTCATCTGAAAGTGTGAGAATGGTCGGGGTGACTACAGTCGGGGTAGTAGTAGCAGTGACAGTGGTGCTTGTCGCAGTAGTTGGAGTAGTAACTGATTGTAATACTGCAATAGTTACGGTTGCTGTTTTACAAATAGGTTTTAGGCTCTTGTCTTTTGAGGTTTGAGAGTTGTCGCAGATGCGGTAGTTTAAAGTGTAACGCCCTATAGGGGTATGAGGTGGGACAATGATGTTGCCGTCCTTAGTGATGACAAAAGTACTAGGTGCAGATTGCGGTAATAAGCTAAAAATTACTTTTTGAATATCAATGGGTTTTCCGTTCATACGGTCGTTAGTGAAAACACTTCCTACAGTTGTAGCAGTAGTAGTAACACTCTCGGTAGTTGTGAGCGTATAGGTGTCGTCTGAAAGGGTAATAACTGTTGGGGTGGTAGTAGCGGTGACGGTGGTGCTTGTTGTAGTGGTTGGGGTAGTGACTGTTTGTCGCACTAATATGGTTACAGTTGCTGTTTGACAAATAGGCTTTAGGTTTTTATCTTTTGAATTTCGAGAATTGTCACAAATGCGGTAATTTAAGGTGTAACGCCCTATAGAGGTTTGAGCTGGAACAATGATGTTGCCGTCTTTAGTGATAACAAAAGAGGTTGGGGTAGATTGTGAAAGTAGGCTAAATATTACTTTTTGGATATCAATAGGTTTTCCGTTTATACGGTCGTTGCTGAAGACGCTGCCGACAGTTGTAGCAGTAGTAGTGGAGCTCTCAGTAGTAGTGAGAGTATAGGTATCGTCTGAAAGAGAAATAACAGTCGGGGTGACTATTGTAGGGGTAGTAGTTGTGACGATGGTGCTTGTTGTAGTGGTGGGGGTAGTAACTGATTGTAGCACTGCAATAGTTACGGTTGCTGTTTGGCAAATTGGTTTAAAGCTCTTATCTTTCAAGGTTGAAGAGTTGTCGCAGATACGGTAATTTAGGGTGTAGCGCCCTATAGGCGTTTGAGGTGGGACAATGATATTGCCGTCCTTAGTGATGATGAAAGTATTGGGAGTAGATTGTGGTAACAAACTAAAAATTACTTTTTGAATATCAATAGGTTTTCCATTCATACGGTCGTTAGTGAAGACGCTACCGACAGTTGTAGCGGTAGTAGTGATGCTCTTGGTAGTAGTAAGTGTATAGGTGTCGTCTAAAAGGGTAATAACGGTAGGGGTGACTATAGTAGGGGTAGTAGTAGTGATGGTAGTGCTTGTTGTAGTGGTTGGAGTAGTAACTGTTTGTAATACTATAATGGTTACGGTTGCTATTTGACAAACAGGCTTAAAATTCTTGTTTTTTGACGGTTGAGAGTTATCACAAATACGGTAATTTAAGGTATAGCACCCTATAGGGGTTTGCGCTGGGACAATGATATTGCCGCCCTTAGTGATAACAAAAGAAATAGACGTAGATTGCGGTAATAAGCTAAAGATTACTTTTTGAATATCAATAGGTTTTCCGTTTAGGCGGTCGTTAGTGAAGACACTACCTACAGTTGTGGCGGTAGTAGTAACACTCTCGGTAGTAGTGAGAGTATAGGTATCGTCTGAGAGTGTGATAATTGTCGGGGTGACTATGGTAGGAGTGGTAGTAGCGGTAACGGTAGTGTTTGTTGTAGTTGGGGTAGTAACTGATTGTAGTATTGCAATAGTTACAGTTGCTGTTTTACAAATAGTTTTTTGACTCTTGCCCTTTGAGGGTTGAGAGT
>NZ_KN390000.1:34293-35893 GCF_000213295.2 Capnocytophaga sp. oral taxon 329 str. F0087 | reverse complement strand
GTTTTACAAATAGTTTTTTGACTCTTGCCCTTTGAGGGTTGAGAGTTGTCACAAATACGGTAATTTAGGGTGTAACGCCCTATAGGGGTTTGAGTTGGAACAATGATGTTTCCATCTTTAGTGATGATGAAAGTATTAGGCGTAGATTGCGGTAACAAACTAAAAATTACTTTTTGAATATCAATAGGTTTTCCGTTCATACGGTCGTTAGCGAAGACACTACCGACAGTTGTAGCGGTAGTAGTGGTGCTCTCGGTAGTAGTGAGAGTATAGGTATCGTCTGAAAGTGTGATAACGGTAGGGGTAGTAGTTGCAGTGATGGTAGTACTTGTTGTGGTTGGGGTAGTCGTGGTTGGGGGGGTAACTAACTGTAGTACTGCAATGGTTACAGTTGCTGTTTGACAAACAGGCTTTTGACTCTTGTTTTTTAAGGGTTGAGAATTATCGCAAATACGGTAGTTTAAGGTGTAACGCCCTATTGGGGTATGAGAGGGGACAATAATGTTGCCATCTTTAGTAATAACAAAAGAGGTAGGTGTTGATTGCGGTAACAAGCTAAAAATTACTTTTTGGATATCAATAGGTTTTCCGTTCATACTGTCGTTAGCAAAGACACTACCGACAGTTGTAGTGGTAGTAGTGGAGCTCTCGGTAGTAGTAATAGTATAGGTGTCATCTGAGAGGGTAATAACGGTAGGGGTAACTATAGTAGGGGGGGCAGTAGCGGTGACGGTGGTGCTTGTTGTAGTAGTTGGAGCAGTAACTGATTGTAGTACTACAATGGTTACAGTTGCTGTTTGACAAATAGGTTTTTGACTCTTGTCTTTTGACAGTTGAGAATTATCGCAAATACGGTAATTTAAGGTGTAACGCCCTATTGGAGTTTGAGCTGGAATAATGATATTGCCTTCTTTAGTAATAACGAAAGAGGTAGGAGTAGATTGCGGTAACAAGCTAAAGATTACTTTTTGGATATCAATTGGCTTTCCGTTCATACTGTCGTTAGTGAAGACACTACCGACAGTTGTAGCGGTAGTAGTGGTGCTATGTGTGGTTGTGATAGTATAGGTGTCGTCTGAAAGGGTGATGACTGTAGGGGTAGTAGTAGCGGTGACAGTGGTGTTTGTTGCAATGGTTGGAGTAGTAACTGTTTGTCGCACTACTATGGTTACGGTTGCTGTTTGACAAACGGGCTTGTGGTTCTTGCTTTTTGAGGGTTGAGAGTTATCACAAATACGGTAATTTAAGGTATAGCGCCCTATTGGGGTATGAGCTGGGACAATAATATTACCCTCCTTAGTGATGATGAAAGTATTAGGAGTAGATTGCGGTAACAAGCTAAAGATTACTTTTTGGATATCAATAGGTTTTCCGTTTAGGCGGTCGTTAGTGAAGACGCTACCGACAGTTGTAGCGGTTATAGTGGTACTCTCGGTAGTAGTAAGAGTGTAAGTGTCGTCTGAAAGTGTGATAATAGTCGGGGTGACTATTGTAGGGGTAGTTGTGGTTGGGGTAGTAACTGATTGTAGTATTGCAATAGTTACAGTTGCTGTTTTACAAATAGGTTTTTGACTCTTGCCCTTTGAGGGTTGAGAGTTGT
>NZ_KN390000.1:4053-33754 GCF_000213295.2 Capnocytophaga sp. oral taxon 329 str. F0087 | reverse complement strand
AAATAGGTTTTTGACTCTTGCCCTTTGAGGGTTGAGAGTTGTCACAAATACGGTAATTTAGGGTGTAACGCCCTATAGGGGTTTGAGCAGGAACAATGATGTTGCCGTCCTTAGTGATAACAAAAGAAATAGACGTAGATTGCGATAACAAGCTAAAAATTACTTTTTGAATATCAATAGGTTTTCCGTTTAGACGGTCGTTAGTGAAGACGCTACCTACAGTTGTAGCGGTAGTAGTAGTACTTTCAGTAGTAGTGAGGGTATAGGTATCGTCTGAGAGGGTGATGACTGTAGGGGTAGTAGTGGTGACAGTGGTGTTTGTTGTAATGGTTGGAGTAGTAACTGATTGTCGCACTACTATGGTTACAGTTGCTGTTTTACAAATAGGTTTTTGCTTCTTGTTTTTTGACTGTTGAGAGTTATCACAAATACGGTAATTTAAGGTGTAGCACCCTATAGGCGTTTGAGCTGGAACAATGATGTTGCCGTCTTTAGTAATAACAAAAGTAGTATTAGGCGTAGATTGCGGTAATAAGCTAAAAATTACTTTTTGGATATCAATAGGTTTTCCGTTCATACGGTCGTTAATGAAAACGCTTCCAACAGTTGTAGCGGTAGTAGTAAAACTCTCGGTAGTTGTAAGAGTATAGGTATCGTCTGAGAGTGTGATAATAGTCGGGGTGGCAGTGGTGTTTGTTGTAGTAGTTGGGGTAGTAACTGATTGCAGTATTGCTATAGTTACGGTTGCTGTTTGGCAAATAGGTTTTTGACTCTTGCCCTTTGAGGGTTGAGAGTTGTCGCAAATGCGGTAATTTAAGGTGTAATGCCCTATTGGGGTATGAGAGGGGACAATAATGTTGCCGTCCTTAGTGATGACAAAAGTATTTGGCGTAGATTGCGGTAATAAGCTAAAGATTACTTTTTGGATATCAATTGGCTTTCCGTTGATACGGTCGTTAGTGAAGACACTACCGACAGTTGTAGCGGTAGTAGTGGTGCTATGTGTGGTTGTGAGAGTATAGGTATCGTCTGAAAGCGTGATAACAGTAGATTCCTCTTTCGGATGAAGTAACTTTGTTTCCTCTTTCGTTTCATAAAAACGCAATGTATTATCGCCCCAATAAGTTGCATACTTTATAGGACAATTCGCTTGACAATTTGCTACGGTATAATGCTCATATATTACTATTCCATCTTTCTTTTCGTTAAAAAATGTGCCTTCTACCCTATACAAAGGAGCTCCTGCATTAGCATAACCTGCAGGCACTACTCCTATAGGAAGTATCTTTTTCCCTTTATATTTTAAATCTATAAGAGACACTTCTTCAGGGTAATCTACTGAAAAATAAATATCTTTAACCCCTCCTATACCCGTATTGCTAAGTACGAAAAAATCATTATGTTCACCATCTTTTTTATCAAACACTATAGGCGAAGGTTGTAAAAGCAAAGACGGTGAGCGCAAGTAATAGCTGTTAGAAAGCTTAGTATCATACAAGCGCTCACCGACTTTTAATTTTACAGTATCTTTGAGTTCTCCTTTAAGAAGCAATGCCCGAGAAGTTACTTTCCTATTAAATTCAAAAGCAATAGTGTTACTCTTGTTAATAGTAACTACAAATGTAGGTTGAGAAAGTAAAGTTCCTGCTTTTTGTATTATTTTAGCCTCTCCTTTTGTTATAACAACAGTACCTTCAGCGTATTCTACCCCTAAAGGGAGTATAATTTCCACTTCTACTGTTGTTATACCTTGAGGCACTGACAAACGAACTATTTCCTTTTCTTGAAAATTATCTAATGCAAAATGCAAATTAGTGGAAGTAAGAACATTTTCTATAGTTTGTCCGTCAGCAAATTGAAAAAATATAATGGTTAGTACAAATAAAAACCTTATTAATAGAATTCTATATAACTTTTCTATCTTCATCATCCTAATTCTGTTGGTAAATTTTAGGACAAAGATAGTGCTTTTTTACAATAACAAAAAGTTTTTTATACTATTTTTTATATTTTTATTTAGAACCGCAACCCTACACCTATTTGAATTTGTTGCAAAGTTGCCTTTTCAGAAAGGGCTTTATTGATATCTGAATATCCCCACGCATACCTACCATACACATACAAAGGATTTAATATTTTCACCTCTAAGCCTGCTACTATAGAGAAGTCCGTGTCTTTAAAAAGCTTCTTACCGTTCTCCCAAGTGCTATCCTCACTATTAGTTAAAAAACTGAACTGAGACCCTGCGTGTAACGACAGAAATTCATTAGGATTATACTTCAACAATACTGGCACACTCACATAATCCAGCGTTTTGTTCTTATTAAACTTTTCGTCCCACACTTGTTTGTAACTATTGCGAATCTCTGTATTGCTTTGGTTAAAGAGCACTTCGCTCTGCAATCCCCATTTGTCAGTAAAGTCAAATTCAAGAAATCCTCCTATTTGATAGCCCAACTTAAAATTGTCTTTATAGGCAACCCCTGCTATCTTTCCTAAGTTAGCCCCTGCTTTAGCCCCTATGTGAAACTCTTGAGCATAAGTTGCAGTGGTAAGTAGCATTAATGCAATAATAGCCGATAGTTTAACTAAGTTCTTTTTCATATATTATTATTGTTTTAAATATTTTGTACTGAATAAAGGGCAAATAATATGCCAATTTTTCAAAATTACTGATTTACTAATTTGCTAATCAGCAAATTATTTGTACCTTTGGGGCGTGAACAATTAAAATATTAACAAGCCAATGATTATACACCATTTGGGTGAAGAACCCTCAGTACTTAATCGTTTTATCGCAGAACTCCGCGATGTAAATATTCAATCAGACCGTATGCGTTTCCGTAAAAATTTGGAACGAATAGGAGAAGTATTATGTTATGAGATGAGTAAGTTCTTGCATTATCGCAGTGAGATTATCACTACTCCATTAGGCGAGAAGAAAGTACAACTACCTAAAGATGAAATAGTGATATGCTCTATCTTGCGTGCTGGTTTAGCGCTCCATCAAGGACTGATGAATTATTTTGACAATGCCGATAATGCTTTTATATCGGCTTATAGAAAACATACCTCTGAGACTGATTTCGACATAATGGTAGAGTATTTGGCATCGCCCTCTTTAGAAGGAAAAGTACTCTTCTTAGCTGACCCTATGTTAGCTACAGGACGTTCGTTTGCCAATGTGTACAACGCTTTAGCTCCTTTGGGGAAACCTAAAGAAGTACACCTATTTGCCGTGATTGGTGCCCAACAGGGGATAGAATATTTAGAAGACAAATTCCCTGAAAGTACTCATCTCTGGATTGCGACTATCGACCCTAATCTAAATGAATATGGTTATATAGTACCTGGTTTAGGTGATGCTGGCGATTTAGCTTTTGGTGATAAAATGTAAGGTAAGTAGCGCAGCGGGTAGTGAGAGTAGTAGCCATAGCACAGTCTCTTTTAGCCACCATATACGTATTTTCTCTACGTAAAGGGCAAAAATAATAGCTATAGGCGCAAAGCTATAGAGCACTTCTCTAGAAACTATGGCTACTATTACGGCTACCCAAAGAAACTGAATTACTACAAGGGAGCTGATACTGTGATAGGTAGTCTTAAAATAATACACTATCAGCGAAAGTGCAAACAAAAGCCCCAAACAGCCCAACGCTACTAAAGTAGGCAAAGGGTATGAAGGAAAAACTAAAAGATGCTCTATATCAGTGTAGAGTTTCTGATAATAGTCGCTCAAAAAAGAAGTGTAATCAAAAAGGATAAGCGTTGCCCCTAATAATATGCCGATAATAAGAATAGCTAAAAGAGGTATAAACCAATAACGACGCTTCTTAGCTCCATAGAAAAGCAATGAAATCCATATATTTAACAAGAAAATAAGTGCCCAAGGGTGCAATAGCCCAGCACAAACAATAAGTAAGGAGGTATCAAACAATTTCTGCGAGATACCTTCTCCTGTTTTTAGCGTAAGCACGCGCCATAAGGCAGCTATTATAAGGAAGTTAGCGCCTACTACTTTTACTTCTTGAAAAAGAGACGGAAAAAGCACTACAAAAATACTAAAAAAAGCTATCGAATAACAGTTTTTTGTCTCTGTTAATTCATTCCAGCGGTCTATCTGGTGCAAAAGCAATAAAGAAAGCCAAAATATCACAAAAGTGATAAGCAGTGTAGTAGTATGCGGACTATTAAAAGGGGCTATTTGTAAGATTTCATATTGATATAACCCATCACCTATCAACAGAGCTATAAGCACGATGATAAAAGTGATGGGTTTAGTATTTTCAAAACGTTCTGAAAGCATTAGTTACTAATAGTTAAAATATTACCTGCTACCGAAACATTATAATAGAGCAGATGATAAGGTGAAGTCACTTTGTCTATCGCAATAGGGCTCCCATTCACAAGGTTATACACAGTGCCATCGCAAGGACATTGTACAAAAATAAACGAATGGGTATTAGTATCATCACAACGCTCAAAAGTATTTCCTCCTCCTGACTTCGATGCACAATGCAACCGCTCGCAAGTATTGGTAGTGTGGTTAGGACAAGCTGCTTCCCAAGCGTAATACGAACTACCATTATAAGTCACAAAAAAACCCTTAATACCTCCGTAAGGTACAAAAACGGTACTCATAGGTGTTTTCAACGAATTGTACAGAGGTAAGTTCATATTGATAGTATAGGTAAAGTGAAATTCACCTAAGTAAGGGTTTCTAGTGCGTTGTTCTTTTTCGCAACCTAATAAAACGCCTAATACGAAAATGAAAATTATTTTTTTCAGAGCTTAAAATATATATCCTACTCCTACTGAGAGGGTTCTATTCTTAAAATTATAATCAGTACTAAAAGGTACGTGACTTAAACTGTTATCTCCTTCAAATATATTAGTAAGCCCTTGTACCCAGCGCAACTCAAAAAACCAACCCGATTGGGTAGTATAGCCTATACCAGCAGTCAGTGCTCCGTCTATCATATCAATAGCATCGTCTTTTACACGGGTTACTGGGTCTGTACCATCAAAATAGAAGTTAGGCTTATCAATGCGATATTCTAACTGAGGCCCTACGTGTAGATTAATACCTTTCCCTACATTGAAGCGTGCCAATACAGGAGCTGATAGGTAATCTAATGCTAATTTTGCCTTACCATAAGTACTATTTCTTATATTGGCACCGCGCCTGTTATAGATACCTTCTACCTGTAGAGAGAATAATTTAGAGAGAGGAAACTCAAGAGTAAGACCTGCATAATACCCGTGATAAGGATTCACACTGCTATCACTATTCACATTACCGCTCAGGGTAGCGTAATTATACCCTCCTTTGATGCCTATGTATTGTGCTTTCGCACTCCACAGTCCTAATAAACATACTGCTAATAATACTATTTTCTTCATTGGTTATATATTTTCGTTGATATTCAATTCATTATTCAAAAAAAACTCAAAGTTTCTTTGTAGTTATAATCTTCACAGGACAGGCTTTTTGGGCTTTCTCACAATCTTCATAAATACTATCATCATAACTCTTCAGTGTAAAGAACCCTTTCTTATCGGTAGAACGCAGTAGCACGCTCTTACCATCTTTCTTAGACATCTGAAACTGCTCAGGAGCCGCCTCCACACAGTAGTTGCAGCCTATACACTTCTCACGTTGTAAAGTTACTATTACCATTTATTAGTCGTTAGCCTTTAGTCTTTAGTCGTTAGTACGTTAGTCTCTAGCCTTTAATCGTTAGTACGTTAGTCTTTAGTTGTTAGTCTCTAGCCTTTAGCACATTAGTTTTTAATCTCTAATCTTTAAGTCGCTTTCTAACGACTAACGACTAATCACTAACGACTAATTCTTCACTATTTTATACAATTTATCTGATAAGCGCACTCTAAAATCAGTTTTGATAGTGCACGAATCCCCTTTTTTAGCGCGCTCGGCAGGGACGTCATTTACCATCATACTTGTTAGCTCAAGCTCTTGCACTCCTGTAGAAGGCCCTGTGATAAGTAGCTTATCGCCTATCTTTATATCAAAAGCCTCAATAGCAAACTCAGCTATACCTGTTTTAGGAAAATAGTGCTTGCCTTGCCCTATGTACACTTTCTTTTGGGTAGCATTAGAACCAGGATTCTCGCTCCATTCGCCGAGTTTTTGTCCTAAATAATAACCACCCCAGAACCCGCGATTATACACTGTCTTAAGGGCTTCTATCCACCCTTCAAATTTATCTTTGCTATAAGTACCTGCGTAATAAGCATCTATCGCCTCGCGATAGGTACGGATAACAGTCGCCACATACTCAGGCGCGCGCCCACGACCTTCTATTTTTAGCACCTTCGCCCCTGTATCAATTACTTGGTCGAGGAAATCTATAGTGCAAAGGTCTTTAGGCGACATCATATACTCATTGTCTAACTCTATCTCGAAACCGCTCTCTTGGTCAATTACGGTGTATTTCTTCCGACAGTTTTGCTTACAAGCCCCTCTATTGGCTGACGAGTTATGCGAGTGCAAACTTAGGTAACACTTGCCCGACACTGCCATACAGAGGGCTCCGTGTCCAAATATTTCTATTTCTACCAAATTGCCCGAAGGCCCCTTTATTTGCTCCTTTTCTATCTGCTCGCATATCTTTTTGATTTGTCGCAAACTCAGCTCGCGGCTCATCACCATCGTATCGGCAAACATCGCGTAGAAGCGTACGGTTTCTATATTAGTAATATTTATCTGAGTAGAAATATGTACCTCCATCCCTATCTGCCTTGCATAGGCAATTACAGCCTGATCCATAGCGATTACTGCTGTAAGCCCAGCTTTTTTAGCCGCATCAAGCAGCGTTTTGATGATAGAAAGGTCGTGATCGTAAATAATAGTATTGAGGGTGAGGTAAGTGCGAATACCTTTAGGAGCACAACGGCGTGCTATCTCATCAAGATCAGCAATAGTAAAATTGATGCTAGCCCTTGCCCTCATATTCAGCTGGTCTACCCCAAAATATACTGAGTCGGCACCGTTGTCTATCGCCGCTTGTAGCGACTCAAAGTTACCCGCAGGTGCCATTAGTTCAATTTTTCCTGTATTTGTCATTTTATAGTGAGTGAGGGTGCAAAGATACAACTTTTATTTATATAATAGGTATTTCTTTCTTATTTCTTTGAATTTATCGAGGTCTTTCTGCCAGCTTTGGCGTATTTCAGCTTCTGTTTTCCCCTCTGTAATTTGTTTCTTCAGCAGGTCATTACCGGCTATTTTATTGAAAGAAGCGGTAAAAAAAGATGTTTTAACGCCTTTCCCTTGCTCAAATGCTTTTTTTAGCCACGTCAAATTCAGTTGCGATAAGGGGGCTGTCTTGCTCAGGTCTTCACCGTAACATACTTTGCCATTAAACTTCGGACTTTTATCGCCGGCATTGGGCTTAGGCGTAAAGTGAAACGCGGTCTTATCAAAATAAGGAGCTCCGTATATTTGAAACTGCTTATTAGTGCCCCGCCCCATACTAACATTTGTCCCCTCAAAAAAACACAAGCTGGGGTACAAATTAACTGAAGCGTCATTAGGCAAATTAGGTGATGGCTTCACTGGCAAACTATAAGCCGTTTGGTGAGTGTAATTAACAAGCGAAATAACTTTTAAGTCGGTAGTAACTGACTTGGCAAGCCATTTTTCGCCATTAATCATCTGCGCATATTCCCCTATGGTCATTCCATAAACTACTGGCACGGGGTGCATACCAATAAAGCTTTTGAAAGCGGGCTGCAATACAGGCCCATCAATGTAGTGCCCGTTAGGGTTAGGGCGGTCTAAAACAATAAGCGGAATATGCGCCTCAGCACAAGCCTCCATCACATAATGCAAGGTAGAGATATATGTATAAAAACGGGCTCCTACATCTTGCAGGTCAAAGAGCATCAGGTCAATACCTTTTAGCTGCTCGGCTGTAGGTTTCTTGTTTTTGCCGTATAGCGATACTATTGGCAGCCCTGTGCGGGTATCTTTGCCATCTTTTATCACTTCGCCAGCATCGGCTTCCCCTCTAAAACCGTGCTCAGGAGCAAATACTTTAGTGAGCTTTATTTTCTTTTTTAGTAGCGTATCAACCAAATGTACGTACTTGCCTTTTTCGGTCTTTACGATGCCGGTTTGGTTAGTGACAAGCCCTATATTTTTATCCTGCAAATCTTTAATATACAGATACATACGGTTAGCCCCCACCACTACTTCCTTGCTGTGTTTCTCTGCTTTTTTCTCAATAGTAGTAGCCGACTGCTGCCCATTATTTTTGCACGAAATGAGTGTACATAAGAAAAAAAGTGTAATTTTGGCACTTCTAAAATTGATTATCGAATTGAATGTTGAATTTTTCATAGCGAAAAGAGTTATTTTCTCAAAAGGCGACAAAAGTACAATATCTTCACCAATTATCAAAATGGCAGTAGCTGCAATTGCCGTTGGAATGGTGATGATGCTCATCGCTATTGCCACTGGTATCGGTTTGCAGCGCAAGATTCGCGAGAAGTTAGTAGTCTTTCACGGGCATATACAAATTTTTAATTATGACAACAATGCCTCTGAAGTTTCTATCAAACCTATCTCTATCAACCAAGATTTTTATCCCTCTTTTAAAAGCGTACCACAGGTTACCCACATTCAGGCGGTAGCTACTAAAGGGGGCATTATCCGTACCCCCGACACCTACGAGTCTATCCTTGCTAAAGGGGTAGGAAAAGACTACGATTGGTCGCTGATGCGCGACTTTATCACCCAAGGGCGCGTACCTAAGGTTGATGGTGAAGAGATTACCGATGAGATACTAATGTCTACCTATTTAGCCAATCGTCTACACCTAAAATTAGGCGACCGCTGTCAGGCTATCTTCCTCAAAGACGAGGCAGCACAAGCTCCTAACCAACGTAGCTTCAAAATAGTAGGCTTGTACAATAGTGGTTTCCAAGAGTTTGACGCGTCTTATATCTTCACCGACCTGCGTCAAATACAGAAAATAAACAAATGGCAAGCTGACCAAATCGGCAATTTCGAACTCTTCATCAATGATTTTAACCAAATAGAAAACATTGGCAAACAGGTGTATGCTCATACCAATTACCACCTCGATTCGCAGACCATTATGCAAAAATTCCCTTTTATTTTTGAATGGTTAGGAATGTTCGATTTCAATATCTACCTCATTATCGGCATTATGATTATCGTGGGGGGCTTCAATATGATAACGGCTATATTAGTACTTATCTTAGAGAAAACCCCTATGATTGGCACCCTCAAAAGTATGGGGGCTTCTGATAAGAGTATTCGCAAAATATTCCTCTATAACGCTGCCTATATCATTGGGTTAGGACTGCTATGGGGCAATGTGCTGGGCTTTGCACTGCTCTATCTACAGCAGTGGTACAGCCTCGTAAAGTTAGACCCTGCCACTTATTATGTAAGCGAGGTACCTACAGCCTTTACCCCTATGTGGATTGTATGTTTAAACATTGGGGTGCTACTGCTCTGCCTGCTGATGTTGCTAATACCTACTTATATTATCACCAAAATTTCACCTACCAAATCAATGAAGTTCGCTTAAAAATAACTTTTTAGTAACAAATAAATATATCAATATGAAAAAACTTTTTCTTAGCCTTGCTTTTTTAACGCTGACCTCTTTGGCTATGGCACAGAGTACTAACATCTTGTCGCCCGCTTACCAAAGTAGTTTAAACTCACCTATAACCTACGGCGGTAATGTAGGTATCAACTTTACCACTTACGGTTTGAGTTTAGATTTATCACCCCGTATAGGTTATAAAATCACTAATGACATAGAGCTTGCTCTCAACATCAACGGCTCTCTACAGCACACTGAGTACTACCGCAGCCTCTCTTTAGGGGTAGGGCCTTCATTAGCCTATTATATCGGAAGAGCAGCCTATCTGAGCAGCTCTTTTCAGCACTATTTCGTATCACTTAAGAACAAAAGCACTAGTTACACCCATAACACCGAAGAAGACGCCCTTTACCTTGGCGGAGGTTATATGCAGCAATTGGGCAATAATACCTATTTGCAAATAGGTGCAAGCTATAACGTACTGTACAAAAAAGACAAAAGTATTTTCAGTTCGGGCTTAGTTCCTCACGTAGGTATCGTTATCGGACTGTAATCGAGCAACTACTTTTTTTCTGAATAATGATAATTTGCTAATTATATACTTGCTAATTAGCAAATTATCATTATCTTTGCCCCGAAAATAATAACAAGAGGACAAATTTGTACTGATTGCAACCTCTTGGGGTACTCCCCAAAAAATGCTAAAACAGTAATCTTTTATTACTTCTTTTTTAGTAGTACCCCATTGATTTAGTGCTAATTATCCTCTACAAATCACATATAACAATGGGATATCTTTTTACCTCTGAGTCCGTTTCTGAAGGACACCCTGACAAAATCGCTGACCAAATTAGCGATGCTCTTATCGACAACTTCCTCGCTTTCGACCCCCACTCTAAGGTGGCTTGCGAAACCCTCGTAACCACTGGGCAGGTAATTCTTGCGGGCGAAGTAAAATCAAACACTTATATTGATGTGCAGCAAATAGCGCGCAACGTTATCAAACAAATAGGCTATACCAAAAGCGAATATATGTTTGAGGCTAACTCTTGCGGGGTGCTATCAGCCATACACGAGCAGTCACCTGACATCAACCAAGGCGTTGAGCGCGGCAAACCTGAAGAGCAAGGGGCTGGCGACCAAGGTATGATGTTTGGCTATGCGGTAAACGAAACCGATAACTATATGCCGCTTGCCTTAGACCTATCGCACGCCTTGCTAAGAGAGTTAGCCGAAATACGCCGCGAAAACCGCGAAATAACCTACTTACGCCCTGATGCTAAAAGCCAAGTAACCTTAGAATACAGCGATGATAATAAGCCAGTACGCGTAAATACTATAGTAATTTCAACCCAGCACGACGATTTTGATACGGAAAGCAAAATGCTTAAGAAAATCAAAGAGGATATAGTGAATATACTTATCCCTCGTGTGATTAAGAAATACCCTCAGTACGCGCCTTACTTCGACGAAAACATCATCTACCATATCAACCCTACAGGTATTTTCGTTATCGGGGGGCCTCACGGCGACACCGGACTAACAGGACGCAAAATAATAGTGGATACCTACGGTGGTAAAGGGGCTCACGGAGGGGGTGCTTTCTCAGGCAAAGACCCTAGCAAGGTAGACCGCAGTGCTGCCTACGCTATGCGCCACATCGCCAAAAACTTAGTAGCAGCTGGTGTTGCCGATGAAATATTGGTACAAGTCAGCTATGCCATAGGGGTAGCAGAGCCTACTGGTGTATATGTAAATACCTACGGCACTGCCAAAGTAAAGCTAACCGATGGCGAAATAGCTAAGAAGATACAAGAAATCTTCCCGCTACGTCCTTACGATATAGAGCAACGCCTCAAACTGCGCAATCCTATCTATAGCGAAACCGCTTCATACGGACATATGGGTCGTACCCCTAAGGTAGTAACTAAAGTGTTTTCATCACCTTACCACAGAACTAAAAAGATAGAGGTAGAACTCTTCACTTGGGAAAAGTTAGACTATGTGGATAAAGTAAAAGAAGCATTCTTTAACTAATAAAATAATAAATCAGAAAAGCCGTTCAGTTTTGAGCGGCTTTTTTTATTTATTAAAACACTCATCACACCACACTAGTATAGTGGCTCTACACCGAAGAATGAGCGAAGGATAAGCGAAGGATGGTCAAACAATAATCGAATGCATAACTGTCATTTTGTCATCAAAAACTGTCATTTTGTCAGTTATTAAGCATTGGCACAACTATTGCCCTACCCTATGCGAGATTGTTGAACCCTAAAAAAGAATTTAATATGAACTTCAATACATTTACTATCAAAGCGCAAGAAGCGGTACAAACCGCTCAGCAAATTGCCCAACAATATGGGCATCAGGAATTGCAATGCGAACACTTCTTTAAAGCTATCGAGCAAGTAGACGAAAACGTGTTGCCTTTCCTCTTTAAAAAATTGAACATCAACCGCGAACAGCTCAGCAAAAACTTAGAAGCTGCCTTACAGTCTTTTCCAAAAGTAACGGGGGGTAGTATGGGCATCTCTCGCGAAGCCAATACAATGCTCAACGAAGCGGCTAACATCGCTAAAAAATGGAACGACGAATACGTATCGTTAGAGCACTTGCTTTTAGCTATCTTCAAAAGTAATAGCAAAATAGCACAAGCCCTCAAAGACCAAGGCGTAAGCGAAAAAGAAATGGAGAAAGCCATTCAAGAGCTGCGCAAGGGCGAACGAGTAACTTCCGCATCGGCTGAAGATACTTACAACTCGCTTAACAAATACGCTAAAAACCTCAATCAGCTGGCTGATAGTGGCAAGCTCGACCCTGTGATTGGTCGTGATGAGGAAATACGCCGCGTGCTACAAATCCTTTCGCGTAGAACCAAAAACAACCCTATGCTAGTAGGTGAACCAGGGGTTGGTAAAACCGCTATCGCCGAAGGTTTGGCACACCGTATCGTAAAAGGCGATGTACCCGAAAACCTTAAAGACAAAGTAATCTACTCGCTCGATATGGGTGCCCTTATCGCGGGAGCCAAATACAAAGGCGAGTTTGAAGAACGACTCAAATCGGTAGTGAAAGAGGTAACCAGCTCTGATGGTAGCATCATTTTGTTTATTGACGAAATCCACACCCTTGTAGGGGCTGGTGGTGGCGAAGGTGCTATGGACGCTGCCAACATCTTAAAACCGGCTTTAGCTCGTGGTGAGCTACGTGCTATTGGGGCTACTACCCTCGATGAGTATCAAAAGTACTTCGAAAAAGATAAGGCATTAGAACGTCGTTTCCAGAAAGTAATGGTAGAAGAACCTGATACTGAAAGTGCTATTTCTATCCTTCGTGGTATCAAAGAAAAATACGAAACTCACCACAAGGTGCGCATCAAAGACGAGGCTATCATTGCAGCGGTAGAGCTTTCAGAACGCTATATCACCAATCGTTTCTTGCCCGACAAGGCCATCGACCTAATGGACGAGGCAGCTGCTAAACTGCGTATGGAAATCAACTCTAAACCTGAAGAGTTAGACGTACTCGACCGCAAGATAATGCAGCTCGAAATAGAGATCGAGGCTATCAAACGCGAAAACGATGAGGCTAAACTCAAAATACTCAACGTAGATTTGGCAAACCTAAAAGAAGAACGCAACGCTATCTATGCCAAATGGCAAGGCGAAAAGGGCGTAATTGACGAGGTACAAGCTACCAAAGAAGCTATCGAACAGTACAAACTAGAAGCGAGCAGAGCCGAACGCGAAGGCGATTACGGAAAAGTGGCTGAGTTGCGCTATGGCAAAATAAAAGAAGCTGAAGCTAAATTGGCTGCTTTGCAAGAGAACTTAGACAACAAAAGTGAAGGTAATAGCTTAGTAAAAGAAGAGGTTACGGCTGAAGATATAGCTGAGGTAGTAGCCAAATGGACAGGCATACCGGTATCGAAAATGCTACAAGGCGAACGCGAAAAGCTGTTGAAGCTCGAAAGCGAATTGCACAAACGTGTAGTAGGACAAGAGGAGGCTATAGAAGCAGTATCTGATGCCATACGCCGTAGCCGTGCAGGCTTGCAAGACCCTCGTCGCCCTATAGGTTCATTCCTTTTCTTAGGTACTACAGGGGTCGGTAAAACGGAACTTGCCAAAGCGTTGGCTGAATACCTCTTCGACGATGAAAACGCAATGACGCGTATCGATATGAGTGAATACCAAGAGAAACACGCTGTAAGCCGATTGGTAGGCGCGCCTCCAGGATATGTAGGTTACGAAGAAGGCGGTCAGCTAACCGAAGCCGTACGTCGCCGTCCGTATTCTGTTATTCTGTTAGACGAAATTGAGAAAGCACACCCTGACACTTTCAATATTCTTTTGCAGGTATTAGACGAAGGACGTTTAACTGACAATAAAGGTCGTACTGCCGACTTCAAAAATACCATTATCATTATGACCTCTAATATGGGTAGTCAGCTTATTCAAGAAGCGTTCGACAAGTACGCCAATGACACTGAGCGCGCTATTGAAACCTCTAAAAACGAAGTGCTACAACTGCTCAAACAGACAGTACGCCCTGAGTTTCTGAACCGTATAGACGATATCATAATGTTTACACCGCTCAACGCCAACAATATCCGCAGTATTGTGCGTTTGCAACTCGATGCAGTTATCAAAATGGTAGCTAAAGAAGGTATTCTTATAGATGCCACCGATGAAGCGATAGACTACTTAGCACAAAAAGGCTTTGACCCTCAATTTGGTGCCCGTCCTGTAAAACGTATCATTCAGAAGGAAGTGCTCAACCGCCTTTCTAAAGAAATACTAAGTGGCAATATCCACAAAGACAGCACCATACTCTTAGACGCTTTCGACGGAAAATTGGTATTTAGAAATTAGTCTTTTAATTAGTGATTAGTCGCTTTCTAACGACTAACGACTAATCACTAACAACTAAAAAAAATGACATTTTGTCAGTTTTTAGTGCTTTGGCACAATCATTGACTATCTACTAATGAAATTAAAAATAAATGTTGAACTAATAATAACGAACAATTAATATGAGCAAGATTATAGGTATAGACTTAGGAACCACCAACTCGTGTGTTTCTGTTATGGAAGGTAATGACCCTGTAGTAATTACCAATGCTGAAGGCAAACGCACTACTCCATCAGTAGTAGCTTTTGTAGACGGAGGCGAAATAAAAGTAGGTGACGCCGCTAAACGTCAGGCTGTTACCAACCCTCACAAAACTGTTTATTCTATCAAACGTTTTATGGGGAACAAATTCTCTGAAATAGGAAAAGAAATAGCACGCGTACCTTACAAAGTAGTGCGCGGCGACAACGATACCCCTCGTGTAGATATTGACGGACGTTTGTACACTCCTCAAGAAATCTCAGCTATGATACTTCAAAAAATGAAGAAAACCGCTGAAGACTTCTTAGGGCAACCAGTAACCAGCGCGGTTATCACCGTACCTGCTTACTTTAATGATGCACAACGTCAAGCTACTAAAGAAGCGGGCGAGATAGCAGGTCTAAAAGTAGAACGTATCATCAACGAACCTACAGCTGCTGCCTTAGCTTACGGTCTTGACAAAAACCACAACGACCACAAGATAGTAGTATTCGACTTTGGTGGTGGTACCCACGACGTGTCTATCTTAGAGCTTGGTGATGGTGTGTTTGAAGTACTTGCTACCGATGGCGATACACACCTTGGTGGTGATGACGTAGATGAAAAAATCATCAACTGGTTAGCTGAAGAGTTCCAAGCTGAAGAAGGTATTGACCTACGCAAAGACCCAATGGCACTACAACGCCTCAAAGAAGCAGCTGAAAAAGCTAAGATTGAACTTTCATCATCTACTGAAACTGAAATCAACTTGCCTTACATCACCGCTACTGCTTCAGGCCCTAAACACTTGGTGCGCAAACTCTCTCGTGCTAAGTTCGAGCAACTGATAGACGACCTAGTAAAACGCACTATCGAGCCTTGTAGAAAAGCACTACAAAACGCAGGTTTAAGCGTAGGTGATATAGACGAGGTTATCTTAGTAGGGGGTTCTACTCGTATCCCTGCTGTACAAGAAGCGGTAGAGAAATTCTTTAATAAGAAACCTAATAAGAGTGTAAACCCTGACGAGGTAGTAGCTATAGGGGCTGCTATACAAGGGGGGGTACTTACCGGTGATGTGAAAGATGTATTGCTCTTAGACGTTACCCCTCTATCATTGGGTATCGAAACTATGGGCGGCGTGATGACTAAACTCATCGATGCTAACACCACTATCCCTACTAAAAAGTCACAAGTATTCTCAACTGCTGCTGACAATCAGCCAAGTGTGGAAATACACGTACTACAAGGGGAACGTCCAATGGCTAACGACAACAAAACGATAGGTCGTTTCCACTTAGACAACATCCCTCCTGCTCCACGTGGAGTACCACAAATTGAGGTAACTTTCGATATCGATGCTAACGGTATCATCAACGTATCAGCTACCGACAAAGGTACTGGCAAATCGCACAACATACGTATAGAAGCCTCATCAGGACTTTCTAAAGAAGACATCGAAAAGATGAAACGCGAAGCTGAAGCTAATGCTGAAGCCGACAAGAAAGCCAAAGAGAGAGCTGATAAGCTAAACGAAGCTGACGCGATGATTTTCCAAACTGAAAAGCAATTGAAAGAGTTTGGCGATAAGCTACCTGCTGACAAGAAAGGGGCTATAGAAGGCGCGCTAAGCGAGTTAAAAACAGCTTATGACAGCAAAGACCTTGGCAACATAGAAGCAGCGTTAAACAAAATCAACACTGTTTGGCAACAAGCTTCAGAAGACCTCTACAAAGCACAACAAGGCGGTGCTACCGGACAACCTAACGCTGGCGGACAACAACAGCAAGGCGGTAATACCGACAATGTACAAGACGTAGATTTTGAAGAAGTAAAATAGTCCGTAGCACGGACAAGCAGATAACAAAAACACCCTCAGTAAATGGGGGTGTTTTTTTGTATATGATGAAAGCAAAATATTTTTTCGGTTAAAACAACTGCTAAAAAATCACACATTCGAACTAAAAAATCAAAAAAAGTTTTGGTATTAAAAAAAATAGTTGTACCTTTGCGCCCTGAATATAAATAACATATTAATAAATAGAGAAAAAATGGCAAGAGTTTGTGACTTAACAGGCAAAAAAGCATTGGTGGGCAACAACGTGTCGCACGCAATGAACAAAACGAAACGTAAATTTAATGTAAACCTCCGTACCAAACGCTTCTTCATTCCTGAAGAAAACCGTTGGATTACCCTAAAAGTATCGGCAGCTGCTATCAAAACTATCGACAAAAAAGGTATCTACGAAGTGCTTAAAGAGGTAGAACGTAACGGATATATTAACTAAATTTTAAAAACAATAGTAAAATGGCTAAAAAAGGAAATAGAATTCAGGTTATATTGGAGTGCACCGAGCACAAAGAATCTGGCTTACCAGGAACTTCTCGTTACATCACTACCAAAAACAAAAAAAATACTCCAGATAGATTAGAACTTAAAAAGTTTAACCCTATCCTAAAGAAAATAACTGTTCATAAAGAAATTAAATAATTAAAACGTTATGGCAAAGAAAACAGTAGCAACACTACAAGGTAAATCAAAAAAGCTTACTAAAGCTATCAAAATGGTGAAATCACCTAAAACAGGTGCCTATACTTTCGTAGAAAGCGTTATGGCTCCTGAGCTCGTTGATGAATTTTTGAAGAAGAAATAATTAAATTTTCTCTATTTTTATCATATCTGAAAAGCTGTCGTGAGACAGCTTTTTTGCATATATAAACCTTTTTTATTACCTTTGCCCGAGTTTTTAGATTATAGTATAGTTATGGCATTTGAGTTTTTAAAAAATATCTTTTCTAAAGAGAAGAAAGAGACCCTAAACAAGGGCTTAGAAAAATCGAAAAATAGCTTTTTCGACCGTCTTGGCAAGGCTATTATTGGAAAATCAAAAGTAGATGAGGAGGTGCTCGATGACCTTGAAGAGGTACTCATCGCCAGCGATGTAGGGGTTAATACTACCCTAAAAATTATTGAACGTATAGAAGCACGTGTGGCTAAAGACAAGTATTTAGGCACTTCTGAACTTAATAAAATCTTACGCGAAGAGATTGGTAGTCTACTGTCAGAAACGCACACTGGCGAGGCTACCGACTTTTCTCTCCCTGCAGACAAAAAGCCATACGTAATGATGGTAGTAGGCGTAAATGGAGCTGGAAAAACAACTACTATAGGCAAACTAGCTAGTCAGTTTACTAAAAAAGGACTAAAAGTAGTCTTAGGGGCTGCCGATACTTTCCGCGCAGCAGCAATAGACCAGTTGCAAGTATGGGCTGATCGTACGGGAGTACCGATGATTAAGCAGCAGCTGGGTAGCGACCCTGCCTCAGTAGCCTACGATACTCTTACTTCTGCTGTAAAACAAGGGGCTGATGTAGTAATCATAGATACAGCAGGACGCTTGCACAACAAGATAAACCTGATGAATGAGCTGAGCAAAATAAAGCGCGTAATGCAAAAAGTAATAGCTGATGCTCCTCACGAAGTGCTATTAGTATTAGACGGCTCTACAGGACAAAACGCTTTTGAACAAGCTAAAGAGTTTACCAAAGCGACTGAAGTAACCGCCTTAGCCGTTACCAAGTTAGACGGCACTGCCAAAGGCGGCGTAGTAATAGGCATTTCAGACCAGTTCCAAATTCCGGTAAAATACATAGGGGTAGGCGAAGGAATTGATGATTTGCAAATATTCAACAAATATGAGTTTGTAGACTCATTCTTCCAGCAATAAATACTATTTTTAAGAGATAAAAAGAATCACTTTAGGTTATTTTAATTGAAAATATTAACTTTTCAAGAAGCCATAAATATCTGAAGTGATTCTTTTTTTATAAAATAAAATCACTACATTATTTTATATCCAAAAAATATTCGTATATTTGTCGCCAAATTTAACAAAACTAACTAATATTTTTTTAGATATGTCAAACGACATCCGCATTCGAAAAGGGTTAGACATACTGTTGGAAGGGAAAGCTGATAAGACTACTAAGCAGCTCCCTCTTTCGGCATTGTATGCTGTTAAACCCAGTGATTTTCACAGAGTTATCCCCAAACTTTTACTACGTGAGGGGAATGAAGTGAAGGCAGGTGAAGCATTGTTCTTTTCTAAGAGTGATGAGCGTATCTTGTTCCCCTCTCCTGTAAGTGGTACTATCAAGGAGATTATACGTGGCGAAAGACGTAAGGTCTTAGAAATACGTATAGCACCCAGCGAGGAACAATCGTTTAAGAGCTATGGTGAAAAGGATGTGAACGAAATGGAGGGCGAAGACATTAAGGCACACCTACTTAGCAGTGGTTGTTGGCCTTTTATCAAACAGCGCCCTTATGACGTGATTGCCAATCCTGACACTACTCCAAAAGCAATATTCGTGTCGGCTTGCAAAACCAACCCGCTTGCCCCAGACTACGACTATGTGCTAAAAGACAAAGAAAATGAGCTACAAACAGCTCTTACTGCCCTTTCTAAGCTAACCCCTGGTAAGGTGCACGTATCAGTGTTTAAAGACAGTTCTCTTTCTCCTTTCCGTAACCTCAAAAACATTGTTCTTCACAATGTTTCAGGACCTCACCCTGCTGGTAACGTCAGCACCCAAATAGCACGCATTAGCCCTATCAACAAGGGTGAAGTGGTATGGGTGGTTACTCCTCAGGACTTGGTAGTTATCGGTGAACTTTTCCTTACTGGTAAACTCAACCTTACACGCACTGTAGCACTTACAGGTTCTCGTATTGAAAACCCTCACTACGTAACCGCTATTGCAGGAGCTCAAATTAGCAGCGTGGTAGGTAACCAAGTAAAAGAAGTTGCTAACACTCGTATTATCAGTGGTGATGTACTTACTGGCACTAAGGTAGGTGAGAACGATTTCTTAGGTTTTTATGACGACCAAATCACAGCTATCCCTGAAGGAAATGATTATGATTTATTCGGTTGGGCAAAACCTATAAGCAACAAAGTATCTCTTACTCGTTCGCTTACTTTCTCGTGGTTGAATCCTAAGAAAAAGTACGACCTTAACACCAATACCAATGGCGAACACCGTGCTTTTGTGGTAACAGGTATGTACGAAGAAGTTTTCCCATTAGACATCTATCCTATGCAACTACTTAAAGCTTGCCTATATAAGGATTTGGACGAGTTGGAAAACCTTGGTGCTTATGAAGTAGCTCCAGAGGACTTTGCGCTTACTGAATTTGTATGTGTGTCTAAACAGCCACATCAGCAAATTATCAGAGACGGACTTGATTTAATGATTCAAGAATTAGGATAATAATTCATAGACAGTAATATATCAGAAAAATGTTAAACTATTACAAGCCTTCAGGAAAATTTTCACCTATAGCTTTTGTATATCTTTTATTAGTGTGTGCTATAATAATGCCTATTCTGGGTGCTATCTATGCATATGCTACGTGGTATATACCTATTATATATGTAAACTTTCTCATTACCTTTGGTTTTGGGGTTAGTATCTCTTTTGTAGTGAGCCTTTTAGTCATCAGATTAGGAAAAGTGCGTAACTATGGGCTTTCAGTACTTTTTGCTATTATTGCCTCATTGGTAGCTTATTACAGCCAATGGGTAGTATGGGTAGACTTAGTACTAAACGCTGGAGAAGTTTACGGAAATGAACAGATGGGTATATCGGTGAGCAATGTTCAATTTGAGCAACTGCTTTACTTAGCCACTCACCCAAGTGATCTTATTGATTTGATAATGCTTATCAATGAAGAAGGTACTTGGGGTATAAAGAGTATGACTGTAAGTGGTATTTTCCTTAGTATTATTTGGTTAATTGAGTTCGGAGCTATTATGTTCTTTGGTTTTATGGCTGCAGGTCGTTCAAAAGTACCTTTTAGTGAAGTTACCGAAGAATGGTTTAAAGAAGAAGAGTTACCTGCTTTTACTTATATAGACAACCCTAATAGCTTTAAGCAAGCCGCTGAACAAGGTAATTGGGAAGCATTAGCTGAAACTTTACAGTTAGCAGATAGACAAGCAAGTCATAGCCTTTTTACGGCATATGTATCGGGCAATGATTATTATCTTTCTGTATATAATGTAAAGGCTAAAACAAATAGTAAAGGCAAAGTAGAGTTTGATACTGATGAGTTTATGAAATACTTACATATCAATAAAACTATTTATGATATGCTGAAAGCAAAAGCTTAAATTAAAATGGCAAGACCTGCAACGAAACTAGATTTAGAGTTTTTAGCTAAAGAAAATTACCAAAAGTTACTTTCTTTGATAGAAACACTACCTGAGGAACAGCGAGAAGACTCCTTCCTAGAAGGTACAATGAATAGAAATATTCGCGATGTTATAGGACACTTGTATCATTGGCATTTATTATTCCTAAATTGGTATGAGGTAGGAATGCGAGGTGAAAAACCTAAAATACCCAAAGAGGGTTATACTTTTTCTGACACTCCTAAACTCAACCGAGAAATATGGGAGCAATGTCAAAAAGTATCACTTGCTGAGATACTCTCACTTTTTGAAGCTTCTCATAATAAAGTGTTTCAACTTATACAGAAACACTCAGATGAAGAGCTTTTTACCAAAAAGAAGTATCATTGGACGGGTACGACCTCACTCGGCTCTTACTTAGTTTCATCAACGTCAAGCCATTACGATTGGGCTTTAAAACTAATTCGCAAATCAATAAAAAGAAATAATTAACTTATTCATTAAGAAAATGAGTTTAAAAAGTAAATTAAATACATTAAAAGAAAAGTATAAAGGAACGAAGATGGAGACAACTTTCAACGCGCTCCACACATTCCTCTATACGCCTAATGAGGTAACCCACGGGGGTACCCACATTAAGGCTGCTGACGACCTAAAACGAACTATGAATATGGTGGTAATGGCACTTATTCCTTGTTTGATTTTCGGTATTTTCAATGCTGGCTATCAGCACCAAGTCGCTTTCGGAACGATTGAACCTCAGGCGGGTATGGCTTTCTGCAGCGGCGATTTCTGGAATTGGGCTAACTTCAGTATTGGTATTACTAAAGTACTTCCTTTAGTGATAGTATCATACGTGGTAGGTTTGGGCATTGAGTTTATCTTTGCTACTATCCGCAAACACGAAGTAGAAGAAGGTTATTTAGTAACCGGTATGTTAGTACCTCTTATCGTACCTATTGACATTCCTCTTTGGATGCTAGCTGTAGCTGTAGCTTTTGGGGTAATTATAGGTAAAGAAGTATTCGGTGGTACAGGTATGAACATCTTGAACCCAGCACTAACTATTCGTGCGTTCTTATTCTTTGCTTACCCAACATCTATGACAGGTGATAAAGTATGGGTAGAAGGAGCCGTACAACGCGCTAAAGACATAGCTGCTGGCGCTAATTTAGATGCCGTATCAGGAGAAACAGTTTTAGGTAATTTAGCACAAGGACAAACGGGTACTTACCAAGTATCAGACCTGTTTTTTGGTTTTATACCAGGTTCAGTAGGTGAGACCTCTACCCTACTCATTATCTTAGCTGGTCTATTCCTTATTTATACCAAAATTGCTTCTTGGCGTATAATGGTAAGTATGTTTGTAGGTGCTTGGGTAATGGGTGCTATCTTCAATTGTTTAGCCCCAAGTATGGAAGGTACACAGTTTTACGCTTTGTGGAGCTTACCTGCATATGAGCACTTACTTATAGGTGGTTTGGCTTTCGGAGCTGTATTTATGGCTACCGACCCTGTAACAGCAGCACAAACCAATACAGGTAAATACATCTATGGATTCTTAGCAGGTTTTATAGCGATTGCTATCCGTTGTTTCAACCCTGCCTACCCAGAAGGTGTAATGCTTGCTATCTTATTGATGAACGTATTGGCACCTACTATCGATCACTTCGTAGTACAAGCCAATGTGTCTCGTAGAAAAAAACGTTTAAAATTATCAACTGCTAAAACCGCATAATTATGGCAATCAAGACAGAAAGTAATTCGTATACAGTGATTTTCGCCATTATAATGGTGGTAATCGTAGGTGCGTTACTCGCTGGTATCTCGTCAGCGTTAAGTAGCGATATCAGCAACAATAAAAAGTTAGAAAAGAAACAGAATATCCTCTACGCTATGGGCGTAAATCACAATGAAGGCGAGCTCGGAGGAGGTAAAGTAGAGTTTCTTTCTACTACCGATGCTGAAAAAGAGTTTCCTAACTATGTGAAAGAGCAATACCTTATCAAAGGAAATACCGCTGAAAAAGTAGAAGGTGCTAATGACCTTATCAACTTCAACGGTCATCGTGAAGGTTTACCTCTTTACGTAGGTGAAAAAGATGGAGCTACCCTCTATATAATTCCCGTAAGCGGACGTGGTTTGTGGGATGCTATTTGGGGATATATAGCAGTAGATAAAGACCTTATCGTACGTGGTGTTTTCTTCGACCACAAAGGTGAAACCGCTGGTTTAGGAGCTAACATCAAAGAACGTTTCTTTATGGACGACTTTATTGGGGAACATTTATTGGATGCGGCAGGTAACTTCCAAAGCATTCAAATTTCAAAAAGTAATGGTGACCCTGAAAATAAACGTAAAGAAGATGGGAAAATTGATGCTATTGCAGGAGCTACCCTTACTGGTAATGGAGTGCAAGGGATGATAAGCGATGGCATAGAGCCTTATATATCCTATATTAAAAGTTTAAACAAATAAGAGACTATGGGACTATCAAAAAAAGATACAAAATTAGTAACTGACCCTCTATGGGATAACAACCCCGTAACAGTACAAGTGTTAGGTATCTGTTCAGCCTTGGCAATTACAGCTCAGCTGAAAGCCGCTATCGTAATGAGCCTTTCATTTACCTTTGTGCTTGTAATGGGTAACGTAACCATTTCTTTGCTTAGAAATGTGATTCCACCAAAAATTCGTATCATCGCCCAGCTGATAGTGGCTGCTGCCTTGGTAATCGTAGTGGACTTTGTTCTGAAGGCTTATGTATACGACCTTAGCAAACAGCTATCTGTATACGTAGGGCTTATCATCACCAACTGTATTTTGATGGGGCGCTTTGAGGCATTTGCTTTGGGTAACCCTCCAGGAAAATCGTTCTTAGATGCTATTGGTAACGCAGGTGGTTACTCTATCGCCTTACTTATCGTAGCTTTCTTCCGCGAACTATTAGGTTCTGGTACTTTGCTAGGTTTCCAAATATTAGGAGACCCTATCAAGAAAACAGGAGTTTATGCCTTAGGCTACGAAAACAACGGTTTTATGTTGTTAGCTCCTATGGCTTTGGTAACCTATGGTATAGTAGTGTGGGTACAGCGCTCACGCAACAAAGCCTTAATAGAAGACAGTCATTAATCATTTAAAAAGAAAAGAAAATGTTAGAATATTTAACACTGATTTTTAAATCAATATTCGTAGAGAATATGATTTTCGCTACCTTTTTAGGTATGTGTTCGTACTTGGCTGTATCTAAAAAAGTGTCGACTGCTATAGGATTAGGAGCTGCCGTAGTATTTGTACAAACCCTAACAGTACCTATGAACTGGCTACTCAATGAGTATATACTCAAAGAAGGTGCTTTGCGCTGGTTGGGTGAAGAATATGCTAATTATGACTTGAGCTTCCTTACCTACATTTTGTTTATCGCTACTGTAGCTACAATGGTACAGTTGGTAGAGATTGTAGTAGAGAAGTTCTCACCATCATTGTATAACTCATTAGGTATCTTCTTGCCTTTGATAGCTGTAAACTGTGCTATCTTAGGAGGTTCACTCTTTATGCAATCGCGTGCTGAAGTGATTCACTCATTCGGGCTTTCAGTAGCTTACGGGGTGAGTTCAGGATTAGGTTGGGCTATCGCTATCTTGGCGTTGGCAGCTATACGCGAAAAGATACGTTATTCACACGTACCAGCTCCTTTGCGCGGCTTAGGTATCACTTTCATCACCACAGGGCTTATGGCTATTGGCTTTATGAGTTTTGGTGGTATGCTAACAGGTGGTAGCAGCAAAAAAGAAGAGCCTAAGAAAGAAACCACTATCCAACAAGAAGTTAAAACTGATAATTTAGCCAATAACACAAAAGATTTAAGCAATGATATTAGCAAGTGAAATATTAACAACTATTGCAGTAACGGTAATAGGGTTATTAGTAATAATCCTTCTGTTAGTAGCCGTTTTACTATATGTAAAGCAGAAACTAACCCCATCCGGCCCTGTAAAAATCACTATCAATAAAGATAAAGTAATAGAAGTGCCTATCGGTGGTTCATTGCTTTCTACTTTGGGTAACGAGAAGATTTTCTTGCCATCAGCTTGTGGTGGTAAAGGGTCTTGCTTGCAATGCGAATGCCACGTATACGAAGGGGGTGGCGAAGCCCTTCCTACTGAAACCCCTCACTTTACCAAAAAAGAACTTAAAGAGGGAGTACGTTTGGCATGCCAAGTGAAAGTAAAACAAGATATGCAAATAGGCGTACCTGAACAAGTATTTGGTATCAAAAAATGGGAAGCTAAGGTGGTAAGCAACTACAACGTTGCCTCTTTCATCAAAGAGTTTGTGGTAGAAATCCCTGAAGATATGGACTACAAACCAGGTGGATATATACAAATAGAAATCCCTGCTTGCGAGGTAAAATACACTGACATCGACATCACTGCACACCCTAAAGAACACCCAGGTGAGCCTGATAAGTTCAAAATGGAATGGGATAAGTTCAAACTATGGCCTTTAGTGATGAAAAACCCAGAACCTGCAGAGCGTGCTTACTCTATGGCTTCTTATCCTGCTGAAGGACGTAGAATTATGCTAAACGTACGTATCGCTACACCTCCGTTCGACAGAGCTAAAGGTGGCTGGATGGATGTAAATCCTGGAGTAGCCTCATCATACATTTTCTCTCGTAAACCAGGTGATAAGGTTACCATTTCAGGCCCTTATGGTGAGTTCTTCATCAACGAGTCTAATGCCGAGATGCTTTATGTAGGGGGAGGTGCAGGTATGGCACCTATGCGTTCGCATTTGTATCACCTCTTCAAAACCCTAAAAACCAATAGAAAAGTTACTTATTGGTACGGAGGTCGTTCAAAACGCGAATTGTTCTATGTAGAGCACTTCCGCGAATTAGAGCGCGAGTTTCCTAACTTCAAATTCTTTATCGTACTTTCTGAACCGCTACCAGAAGATAACTGGAAAGTGAAGAAAGATATCAATGACCCTGAAGGTGATGGATTCTTAGGATTTGTACACAATGCTGTAATCGAACAGTATTTGAAGAAACACGATACCCCAGAAGATATAGAACTGTACTTCTGTGGTCCTCCGATGATGAACAAAGCTGTTCAGAAAATGGGACAAGACTTTGGTATGCCTGACGAAAACATTCGTTTTGACGACTTTGGTGGTTAATCACCTTTTTCATATAAAAATCCGACTTAGTAATAGGTCGGATTTTTTATGATATAGATAAGGTTTCTTTTCGTTCTTTTATAATTGTGGGGTGGGTGATAATTTCTAAACTCATAAATTTATCTACCGAATTAATACCAATATTTAAAAGTCCTTTTCCTTCATTGATATAATAATACCATATTTTTCGTTCAGTAAAAAGGTTTTCATCAATACAGAAAGGAGTGCCTAAGGTAGATTTAACAAGATGACCATCATCTCCAAAACGAATAGGAATACACAGTGTTCGTAAAATATGATTAGCCATTTCAGTAAGTTCTTTATGTAGTAAAATATCATCAAAACTGATAGCAGAAACAATATCACTGTTTCTTTCCTTAAAGCAGATAATATAATATCCAAAACAATCAGCTATACCTCCTACACCAGCATAATCAAAAGGCATAGTTTCAACAGAAGAAATAAAATTAGTAAGACTGAAATCTTCGATGTTTATATTCATAAATGAGTTATTGTTTCCTATTAGAAGATTTTTGAGTGCAAAAATAGGAATAATTGCTAAAATTAGAGAATATTTCAAAAAATATCGTACCTTTGTCATTATTTTAAATCATAGTGTTATGAAAAAGATATTTGCAATTCTTGTATGTGCCTTAGTGTCGTGCTCCAATCCAGAAGAAGCAATAAAGGCTTATCAACAACAAAAAGACAGCATAGGTTTACAATCAGCTGAGAAACAAAATGAACTCTTAGGACAAGCTCCTATGGCTTTTAAACAAAGTATGCAGGCAATAGCCCAACAATACGGCAAAATACTAAAAAACTTGCCAGCAGATTTCGCAGCTAAAGAAGAGAAAACTAACCGCTATCAGCAGCTGGCTATAGTATCGGAATATTTGTTGAATCACCGCAAATATACCGAAGAAGAAGCTCCGGTTATCAATGAGTTGGAAGACTTGTGCGCTACAGTAGATTTAGACAATGCTACTGATTTTAACGATTATCCTGAGTATCAAACTTTAGTACACAATATTTTTAAGCTACATATCTACTCTTATAAAGTACAATATGAGTTTGATGACCCTTGGGGAAAGATTTTACCTGACTTCAAAACAATTAAATCAGAAAACATCAAGCAAGCACTAGCTCCTTTGCTCATAGAAGGGGTTTCACCTACTTCAGCAGCTACTACTAACGAAGAATTAATGGCTTTAATACCACAAATAATAAAGAACACTGAGCTTCTACAAGAACTCAACCAACATATAAACTTAGTTAATAAACTTAAATCAGGGCAACCTTTCCCGCCTTTTGAAGGAGTAGTAGATATGAATGACAAGCCCATAAGTTTTGAGCAACTAAATCTAAAAGGAAAAATGCTCTTCATCGATATTTGGGCAACTTATTGTCCTGATTGCAGAAAAGAACTCCCTGCTTTAGAAACCTTACAACAAACTTATAAAGGTAAACCCATTACTTTTGTAAGTATTTCGGTAGACCGCGATAAAGAAGCGTGGAAAACAATGGTAAAAGAGAAGAAACTAAGCGGTATTCATCTCTATGCTTCACCAGAAACAAAAGAATTATTCAAAAAACTATATGATTTGCGAAGTATTCCGCGTTATATGTTAGTAGATAAAGAAGGTAGTATCATTTCTATCAATGCTCCAATGCCAAGTAAAGATACAGCATTAGAAAGCCTCATTAACTTATAAGATAAAATTTTAGGAAATATTTTTGGTCTTTAACAAAATATTTTGTAATTTTGTTGCCGAAAAATAAGTTTATAATCATAAATAAACCAACAGCTTTATGAAAAGATTGTTACTTTTATGTGGAATATGTTGTTCTACATTTGGTTTTGCACAAAGCAAACCTAACATTGTACTCATCGTATCTGATGACCATTCTTATCAAACCATTGGGGCTTATAACAATGGGCAAACCGATGCTACCCCTGCTATTGATAAGTTAGCTAAAGAGGGAGTTACTTTCAACAAGGCATTTGTAACCAACTCTATTTGTGGCCCTAGTAGGGCTTGTATCTTAACGGGGAAATACAGCCATAAAAACGGATTTATGGATAATGAAACCTCGCATTACAACTCGTCTCAGCAGCAGTTTGTTAACCTTCTACAACAAGGTGGCTATCAGACCGCTTGGATAGGTAAATATCATTTAGGCGATGACCCTAAAGGCTTTAACTTCTTCAAAATATTGGTAGACCAAGGCAGGTATTTCAACCCCGACTTCATCATTGAAGGCAAAAAACGCGTACGCGAGCAAGGGTACGTGAGCAATATCATAGAAGACGAAGCAGAAAAATGGCTTGACAGACGGGATATGAACAAACCTTTCTGTTTAGTAGTAGGACACAAGGCTGTACACCGCACTTGGATGCCTGACCTACCTGAATTAGGAGCTTATGAGCATGTCAATTTTCCTCTACCTGATACTTTCTTTGACGATTATGCTACACGTGTACCTGCAAGTTTGCAAGAAATGGCTATTGGAAAAGATATGCGTATGGGTTATGACTTAAAAATGTTTAAAAATGAGAAAGATGTAGCACAAGACGCTAACTTCTCTCGAATGACAGCTGCTCAATTTGCTGCTTATAACGATTTTTACAATCCTATCAGAAGTGAATACTTCAAGGAAAACCTCAGCGGAAAAGAATTAGCAAAATGGAAGTTCCAACGCTATATGCGCGACTATCTTTCTACTGTAAAATCAATGGATAAGAACATAGGGCGTATGCTCGACTACCTTGAAAAGCACAATTTAAAAGATAATACTATTATCATCTACCTTTCAGACCAAGGTTTTTATATGGGTGAACACGGATGGTTCGACAAGCGTTGGATGTATGAAGAGTCTTTCCGTACTCCTATGATAGTTTCATACCCTAAACTCTTCCCTAAAGGCACTACTAACGATGATTTTGTATTAAATATCGACTTAGCTCCTACTTTCTTAGAATTAGCAGGAGTGAAAGTACCTGAAGATATACAAGGTAAATCTTTCTTGCCTTTATTTGCTAAAAAAGCAAAACCTATCCGTAATCAGTTGTTCTACCACTATTACGAAAATGGAGAGCACGCTGTATCACCACATTTTGGGGTTCGTACTGAGCGCTATAAACTTATCCGTTACTACAAACGTTGTAATACTTGGGAATTATTTGACCTTAAAAAAGACCCCAAAGAATTGCAAAATGTATACGGACAAAAAGAATATCAGAAAATCACTAAAGAATTAGAAAGCTTACTGCTAAAAGAAATTCGCGATAAGAAAGATGATCTTGCTGAAAAAGTATTCTTCAACAAAGAATTCCCAACACAAAAATAACTATGCAGCGACAGTTTTTACTCTTGTTATTTCTATGGGTATGCGGCAACGGATATGCTCAGACCTTAGATTCTATTTTTGAAAATCCGGCAGTACAAGAAATAAACCGGATGCCAATGCATGCCTCTTATTTTCCTTTTGAAGAAATAAGTAAAGCAAAAAATGGCTTGCCTTCTAATTCTACACGCTATTTAAGTTTGAATGGTGAATGGTCATTCCTTTGGAAGAACGATTATAAGCAACTTCCTAAAGATTTCTATAAGAAAG
>NZ_KN390000.1:0-3499 GCF_000213295.2 Capnocytophaga sp. oral taxon 329 str. F0087 | reverse complement strand
AAGCAACTTCCTAAAGAGTTCTATAAGAAAGATTACAAGGAAGAAAAATGGGATAAAATAACTGTACCTGCCAATTGGGAAATGAAAGGTTATGGCATTCCTATTTACGTAAATGCTTCATATGAGTTTAACCAAAAAAATCCCACTCCTCCTGATATTCCTGATGATTTAGCTCAAAATGCAGGTGCATATCGCAAAGTATTTGAGCTACCCTCTACTTGGAAAGATGAAAAGGTTTACCTACATTTAGGAGCTGTAAAATCAGCATTTAAACTCTATATCAATGGTACTTTTGTAGGTGTTGGCAAAGACAGTAAGTTAGCTTCAGAGTTTGATATTACACCTTATCTGACCTCAGGAAAGAACCTTATAGCTATGGAGGTAAGACGATGGACGGATGCTAGTTACTTAGAGTGTCAAGATATGTGGCGTTTTTCGGGTATTTCACGTGATTGCTACCTATATATGCGCCCTAAAACACACTTTTATGACCTTAATATACAATCAACCTTAAGCAATAATTACGCTGATGGGCGACTCATTGCTTCGGTAGAGGTGTGGAATGAAACCATTCAAGATAAATCAAAATATCAAGCGGAACTATCTGTATACTACAAAGATAAGCTACTTTATCAGGAGAAGAAAAATACTACAGCCTTAAAAAGAGCTTTTGGCAAAACAGAGTTACAATTTCAAGCAGACTTTCCACAAGTGAAAGCGTGGAGTGCAGAGTTGCCCCACTTATATAGGTTACAAATGGTGTTATACGATGCTGAAGGCAAAGTAAAAGAAGTCATCAGTCGTCCTATAGGTTTTAGAACTGTAGAAATAATAGGAGCTAACTTATTAGTAAATGGGAAACGCATCTTGATAAAAGGTGTAAACCGACACGAAACTGATCCTTATACAGGTCAAGTAATATCGAGGGAGAGTATGGAAAAAGATGTAATGCTAATGAAAGCACTCAACTTTAATGCAGTACGTACTTGTCATTATCCTGATGATCCTTATTTCTATGACCTATGCGACCAATACGGACTTTATGTAATGGATGAGGCTAATGTAGAAAGCCACGGAATGCATTACGAAGTGGATAAAACACTTGCTAACGATACCAAATGGGAATATGCCCACCTATTGAGAATGCAACGAATGGTGATGCGTGACAAAAACCACCCTTCTATTATCATTTGGAGTATGGGCAATGAAGCTGGCAATGGATGGAATTTCTATAAAGGCTACAGAATGATGAAAGGGTTAGACCCTACTCGTCCTATCCATTATGAGTTAGCTCATTACGATTGGAATACCGATATTGAATCGCGTATGTACAGACGTATTCCTTTCCTATTAGAGTATGCTTTGAGTCATCATCAAAAACCTTTCTTACAATGTGAGTATGCACACGCTATGGGCAATAGTTTAGGAAACTTCCAAGAATATTGGGACGTTTATGAGCATTATCCTAAGCTACAAGGCGGTTTTATATGGGATTTCGTAGACCAAGGTATATATAAAACACTACCTAACGGGAAGAAAATACTGACATATGGAGGAGATTATGGGGATAAAGATACCCCAAGCGACAACAACTTTCTTATCAATGGAGTTATAGCTTCTGATAGAAGTTTACACCCACATTCTTACGAAGTACGAAAGGTACAACAAGAAATAGGATTTCAGTACAAAAATAATTTACTTACCCTGCGTAATAAGCACTTTTTCAAGGATTTGTCAAATTATGAAATACAATGGAAGTTACTAAAAGAGGGTAAAGAAGTACAAAAGGGTAGTATCACCGACCTTGTAGTTTTGCCTCAAACTGAAGCTACTATTATAATGCCCAACTTATTGGTAGATAAACAAGCCGAGTATATACTACAATATATTGCTACTTTGAAAGAAGATGAGGGATTATTAAAAAAAGGAACTGAATTAGCCTTTGCTGAGTTTCCTTTGACAAGCTATCAGCCAGCAAAAGTAGAGGAGGATAGCACTCCTATTAATATAGAAGAAACATCTACTTATATCTTGCTAACAAACAAGAATTTCAGTGCTAAAATTGATAAAACAACAGGTAAATGGACTTCTTTCAAAATAAAAAAAGAAGAACTTTTTGCTGCTGAAGGTTTAGAAGTAAACTTATGGCGACCAGGTACTGATAACGACTTTGGTGCTGGGCTTCCTAAGAAATTACAACATTTACAAAACGCTGATAGTAAAGCAAAAGAAATAAAAGTTAGTGTTGAGACTCTACCTTCAGAACAAGTAAAGGTAACCATTCAAAAACAATTAGTAGATGGAAGTATAGCATACAAACAAGAGTTGCTTTTTAATGGAAAACCTTTCGTAATAGTAAGCAATACTTTTAAGCCTTTAAAAGATGATAAAACACTTACCTTTAAAATTGGGAATCACCTTACTCTATTGCCTTTTGAACGCATTCAATGGTATGGAAGAGGTCCGTGGGAAAGTTACCAAGATAGAAAAACCTCTTCTTTAATAGGACTATATGAAGGAAGTATTGAAGCGCAAGCACATCCTTATGTACGTCCACAAGAAACAGGAAATAAAACAGAGGTGCGCTGGGCAAAACTAATGAAGAAAGGTGTTACTCTTGCTATATATAGCACTGACAAGTTGCTAAATGTAAATGCTTTGCCTTATACCCCTGAGCAATTATTCCCTGGTATTGAAAAAGGACAAACACATTCAGGTGAACTTACTCTAAGCAAAAACACTCATTTAGACATTGATTTACAACAATTAGGTCTTGGAGGAGATAATAGTTGGGGCAATCTACCTATGGAACAATATTTATTGTATTTGTATAGACCTTATAGTTATTCTTACAGATTAGTTGCTGAATAAATTATTATCTTAACTCTATTCCCTAAAATTTAATATGGGGGTATTTCATAGTAAATACCTCCATTTTTTGTTGCAATTGTATTAAAAATTGCTGATGTTTTTCTGTATCAGGGTTAAACGGACGATGTAGAAGGGCCTTTTGAATACTTTCTGCTTGCTTCATATCCATTTGAGTAGCTGTATCTATATAACTAGCCACCAAGCGCTCCCATATATAATTTATTGCCATTTCTGAAGGATGCACCATATCATTAGCATAAAATCGATAGTCACGAAGTTCATCTAAAAGCAACTCATAAGCTGGAAAATAAGTATAATAACCAGAAGTAATTAGAGGATAAAGCGCCGAGAAAAGTTGCGACTTACTTACTTGGTTTTCTAAAAAACCATCTTTAATATGCCGTACAGGAGAAATAGTAATAACTAAGTGTATTGAAGGATTAATTTGCTTTAGCAATTGAGCTATACGAGTAAGACTCTCTCCTATTTCTTCCATCGATAGAAGCCTTTTAGAAAAATGTTGTTGAGGAAGTTTATGGCAGTTAGCTACTATTCTATCAGTACTATTATAGATATATACCCAAGCTGTACCAAGTGTAAGAAAACAGAAATTAGCTCTATGCAATGT
>NZ_KN389999.1:0-42545 GCF_000213295.2 Capnocytophaga sp. oral taxon 329 str. F0087 | reverse complement strand
CAAAACGGTACAAGGGGCTACCCCCGATGCTTCATCGCCTCAGAAAAAAGGAAAACGTTTGGGCGTAATGTACGAGACCGAAAGTGGTGAAACGATATTAGTACCCAGCGAATAACGAATAAAAACAACAAATTACTGAATTAGCAAATTAGTAAATCAGAGATTTTCTCAATTTACTAATTTGCTAATTTTTTAATGAAAAAATATCTTCTATAGCTTCCCTTTACAAAGAATATACTTACCCTTTAGGATGAGCGAAGGATAAGCGAAAGCTCACCGAAAAATAAGCATCTAATTATCCTCTCAAAACCAGAAAAATATACTATCCCCATCGCACACCTCTCAGCCCTCCCAATCCTCCCATCAACCAAATTAGCAAATTAGCAAATTATTTTGTACCTTTGCCCCGAAAATATAAAATATCAATCGTATGAAAAAAATTTTATTCAGTATTTTAGCTATCGCAGCTCTTATAGGTTGTGGTAAAGACGACAACAATACCGATGCGCCTGCGTATTCAGCTGAGGAAGCCAAGACAGAAGTAAAAGCTACAATGGACAACTTTTACGACTGCCTCAAGAAAGCTAACGATGGTGGTTTTGCTAACTTTCTTTATAACACTATTACCAAAGCACCGGGGCAAAACCAAGCTTGGTTTGGTAAATTGGCAGACCAGTTTGAACACCAACATCAGGGGCTATTTACAGCGTTAGATGATAATAAAAGATTTGATTTCAACAGCTTTAAAGGTACTTATACTTGGAGCAATGTAACTAATAGTTGGACAAAAGAAGCTAATACCGCAAAAATAGTTCTTATATTTCCTGCTACAGCTACCAGCACTACTAACAATGCACGTGCCGAGATTGATAGTTATCAAGATGAACTAGTAATAAATCAAGATAATGAGAATGTTTATCTACCCAAAAAAGCGCACCTTTTCATTTCAGTAGATAATACTAAACAGCTTGAGGTAACGCTTCGCAATGTAGAGTACAAAAAGTTAGGTGAAGGTTTTATGCCTACTGCTATTGATTTGGCTATCTTTACCAATCCGTTTACTACTACTATCAAATTAGCTAAGAAAGAGCCAACTATCTATACGCTTAACTTCAATTTTAGTTCGCCACAAGGTTGTGCTACCGGATTAGTGGGTAGTATAAAACTAACTTCTGATAATTTAGATAGCTTTACATCATTTGAAGAAGCAGTAGAATCTATCAATGTAGTAGCTTTCCAAGATAAATTCCAAGTAATAGCAAATGTTGATGTTAAATCAGTACATAAAGCAGGAAAGAAATTAGCCGATTTGGAAGGAGCTGAACTCAATACTTACTTTAAAGCAGAGCTTTACAAAAACAACAGAAAAGTAGCCGATGTGAAAGTAGAAGAAGACAACAGAGGCGATTCAGACCTTTTCTTTATCTTCTCTGATGGTTCTAAACAAAGAGCCGAAAGCTATATAGAAGATTTTGAAGAGAAAGTAGAAAATATATTCAAGCGCTTTTTCAAAGACTAAAATATGAAAAAGATAGTATTTATCTTACTTATTATAACTAATGGCATTGCTCTCGCTCAAGAGGGCAATGCTATTTTTACACCTGCTGATAGCCTAACCACTGTCCCAAGGCACCAGATAGGTATAGGGCTTTCGCGCTTTGTTAATGCAGCTTTTCCCAGCGATAGTAACACTTTCTTATTAGAATACCGATACCTAAAAAGTCCTATTTGGGCGTATAGAGTAGGGGGGGACTATAGTGCTCATAACCAAACAGACAGCCTTTATGAGGTTGCCCTAAAAGTAGGAGTCGACCACCTATACAAAAACTATCAACGTTGGCACTTTTACTATGGTGTAGATGTATGGGCGCGCCATTTGTACTACAAAGACCGTCAGCAATACTTCACCAGCATAGCGGTGAATCCGTTTTTTGGCATACAATACAAACTGAGTAAGAACTTTTCTATAGCTACTGAACCGGGTTTCTTTCTGAAATATAACATACGCCGCGACCGTAGGAGTTTCGACCCTAATGCGCAAAGCGATACTTGGGAAAGCCGATTGGCTAAAATAGGAGTGGTGCAAGTCAATTTTCATTTTTGATTTGCTGATTTGCTAATTAGTGAGTACTTTTGCCGCCCATATTTATTGTACTAATGAAAATATATCAAGACCTTTTACGACATATCTTAGCCAATGGCTATTCTAAAGACGACCGTACCGGCACAGGTACTACCAGTGTATTTGGTTACCAAATGCGCTTCGACCTCAATGAGGGTTTCCCTTTAGTTACTACCAAAAAAATACACCTCAAGTCAGTAATTTATGAGTTGCTTTGGTTTTTAAAGGGCGATACTAATATCGGCTATCTCAATGAACACGGGGTGCGCATCTGGAACGAGTGGGCTGACCCTAATGGCGACTTAGGTCCCGTCTACGGAGCCCAATGGCGCAACTGGAATGGCGAGGCAATCGACCAGCTCAAGGCAGTAGTCGATACCCTAAAGCACAACCCTGAGAGCAGGCGTATTATTGTATCGGCTTGGAATCCTTCCGTGCTACCCGATACTCGCAAGAGTTTTGCAGAGAATGTAGCCAATGGCAAGGCTGCCTTGCCTCCTTGTCACGCTTTGTTTCAGTTTTACGTAGCCGATGGCAAACTCTCTTGTCAGCTATACCAGCGCAGTGCCGATGTATTTCTGGGGGTGCCCTTCAACATTGCTTCGTATGCACTGCTAACGATGATGCTGGCACAGGTGTGCGACCTGCAATTAGGCGATTTTGTGCATACTTTTGGCGATGTACATATCTACAACAACCACCGCGAACAGGTAGCCCTGCAGCTTAGCCGTACACCGCGTCCCTTGCCTACTATGCACCTCAATCCTGCTGTAAAAGACCTTTTTGCTTTTAATTATACTGATTTCAGACTCGAGGGCTACGACCCTTACCCTACTATCAAAGCAGCAGTAGCTGTCTGAAGCGTTAAAGTTTAGTTAAATAGAGAATAAAACTTTGCTATATGCTGTTTTTTAGCGTTATTTGTGCTGTCTTAACAAATAAATTATAGCAATGAAAAAAATCAGTACCCTATTGTTAGTGCTATTGGCACTACCTAATGTTTTTGCCCAATTTACGACAGAAAACTTCTCGTCTGGCAAGCTAAACCGCTCGCAGAAAATAGGTATTTACAAACCTGCTAACTACTCTGATAAGCAAAGCTATCCGCTATTGGTAGTACTCGATGCCGAAACGCTCTTAGAGCCTGTTATCACAATGGCTAAGTACTATGAGCAGTACCAAGAGATGCCCAAATGTATCATCGTAGGGGTGTTTGGTACAAAATTAGAAGATGTAGCTATCATCGATGAGGTAGCCCGCCCGATGAATGAATCTGCACGTTTCTTTGAGTTTATCTCTACCGAATTGGTGCCTTATATGCAGGGGAAATTCCCTATAGCCGAGATGAAAGGTATTATAGGGGCTGAGGCAGCAGGATTTCTCATCAACTACTATATGCTGTCAGAAAAGCCAGTGTTTAATATGTACGTCAGCCTCAATCCTGTAACCATACCACGTATGGGGGAACAGTTTGCTGAAGCCTTAGCATTAGGATTTAAGAAGCGTATGTTTTACTATATGGCAGTTGCCGATGTAGAAAACAAGTTGAATTACGACACAGCTATTCGTTTTCAGCAAGCGATGCGTTCTACCCCTGCCCACGAATCGGTACAATACTATTTTTCTGATATGAAGGGGGAGGCTGTCAATCGCGCTAAGTTAGAAGGATTAGCAGAAGCTTTTGATAAGTGCTTCGATGTATATAAACCTATAGGCGGCAAAGAATTCAAAACCAAAATGGAGACGCTTAACAGTGGTATTTTTGAGTATTTAGAAAATAAGTACAATACAATTGAGGAGTATTTTGGGGTTAAGAAAAAGCCAACACTTAATGATATAATGGCAGATTATACCGCCATAAAAGGCGCTGCTGATTGGCCTTCGCTCAAGAAACTATCAAAATACGTAGAGGATAATGGCTATGCCAAAACAGCTATGCCAAGCTACTTTATGGCAGAATATTATGAGAAAACCTCCGATTATAAAAAGGCGCTGAAAACGTACCAAAAGGCGTATACAGAGCAAGATATAGATTTTATCACCGGCGATTTGATAACAGATAAAATAAATCAGCTAAAATCAGGAGGTAAGAAATAAGAAAATTGAATTTTGAATTATGAAAGTTATTAAAACAAAGATTGAAGGGGTAGTGATTATTGAGCCCCAAGTGTTTTTTGATGGGAGAGGCTACTTTTTTGAGTCTTTTTCGCAACAGCGATTTAATGAGCAAGTAGCCCCTATTACCTTTGTGCAAGACAACGAATCGAAATCATCGTATGGTGTCTTGCGCGGACTTCACTTTCAGAAACCACCATTCACACAATCTAAATTAGTGCGAGTAGTGAAAGGCAAAGTGCTAGACGTAGCAGTAGATTTACGTCGCAACTCACCTACCTTTGGGCAGTACGAATCGGTACTACTTACTGAGGAAAACAAAAGGCAGTTTTTTGTACCTCAAGGTTTTGCACACGGATTTGCAGTATTGAGTGATGAGGCTATCTTTCAGTACAAATGCGATAACTACTATGCCCCCCAGAGTGAAGGGAGTGTGCGTTGGGACGACCCCTCTATCAACATCGATTGGCAACTGCCTATAGCAGATGTATTGCTCTCAGAGAAAGATAAGAACGCACCTCTGTTAGAAGCACTCGAAACGATATTCTAATGAATTTTGAACGTATAAAAGAGAAATTAGCCATTCTGGCTGATGCAGCTAAATATGACGTTTCTTGCTCTAGTAGTGGTAGTAACCGCAAAGGAGTAAAAGGCGACTTAGGCAACACCTCCGCTTTTGGTATTTGTCATTCATTTACCGAAGACGGCAGGTGTATCTCTTTGCTCAAAATTTTGCTTACCAATCACTGCATTTATGATTGTGTGTACTGCGTATCGCGCCGCTCTAACGACATCAAGCGGGCTGCCTTTACTGTAGAAGAGATTGTCGATTTGACGATTAATTTCTACCGAAGAAATTATATAGAGGGACTTTTCCTCAGCTCAGGTGTATTTAAAGACCCTAATACTACTATGGAGCGCTTGGTGCGTGTGGCTAAGAAGCTGCGGTTAGAAGAGCGTTTCAACGGGTATATCCACCTGAAGACAATCCCAGGTGCTAGCGATGAACTCATCAGAGAGGCAGGCTTGTATGCCGATAGGCTTTCTATCAATTTAGAAATTCCTACTAAAGAGGGCTTGAAACTCCTCGCTCCTGAGAAAGATCATAAGCAAATGCTCTCTAATGTCGAATTTGTGAAAAACGAGTTGGCTATCAGCACTATTGAAAAGCAGAAGTACAAACACGCTCCTAAGTTTGCTCCTGCCGGACAGACTACCCAGATGATTATAGGGGCTACGAATGAAACTGACCAAAAAATCATACACGTAGCCGACTATATGTATCAGAAGTTAGCCTTGAAGCGAGTGTATTACTCTGGTTACGTGCCAGTGTTGCAAGACAGTAGGTTGCCATCGCTACAATCACAAGTGCCGGTAGTGCGCGAAAACCGCCTCTACCAAGCCGATTGGCTGATGCGCTATTACGGTTTTGCTCCTAATGAAATAGTAGACGAGCGCCAGCCTTTCTTAGACCTCGAAATAGATCCTAAACTGGCGTGGGCTTTGCGCAACTCGCACCTATTCCCTATAGATATCAACCAAGCCCCTCGCGAAATGCTGCTGCGCATACCCGGTGTAGGGGTTCGCTCAGTACAGAAGATACTGATGGCACGCAAGTTTCAGACACTTAGTTATTACGACCTGAAGAAAATGGGGGTTACCCTAAGCCGAGCAAAGTATTTCATTACCTGCAGTGGGGCTACTCCTTTGGCTGGTACCATAGACCCTCTCCGATTGCGCGGCTTGCTACTTAGTCAAAGTCATAGCAAACACAAACAGCTTTTTACAGGCCAGTTATCACTTTTCTAATCGCTTTCTCTTTTGAAATACCTAATCTACGACCATACTTTCGAAGGACTGCTCACGGCTATCTTCACCGTATTCGAGTACCGCTATGAGCAGGTAAAGATTATCAGCGAGCAGCGCTTTACGCCTATTCTTTTTGGTGAGGAAGTGCCTATATATACCGATGCCGCTAAGGCACAGCGAGTGTTTACTAAGTTAGAAAGTCTTGTAGGAAAAGAGGGGGTGCAGACCCTTCTGTACGCCTTTGTCTCAGAAGAAGAGGGGATGGAAAATAGTCTTTTAGAGGCGGTGCAGCTTATACTCAAGCACCCTACAGACAATGTGCTGACTAACTTTGCACATCCTGCTATCCTCAGCATTCGCAAGGCTGCTAAAAGCGTAGGGCGCGAAGTACATCGTATGAAAGAGTTTGTGCGCTTCGAGCAGGTAGGCGACTTATACTTTGCTAAAATCACTCCTTTTTTTGATGTATTACCCTTGGTAGTGCCTCATTTTCGCAATCGGTTTTCAGACCAAAAATGGGTGCTTTATGACCCCCAGCGGTTCTATGGCTTTGCTTACGACCTGCGGTCGGTTACGCACTTTACCCCAGCTGATAAGCACTTTGGTATTACCCAAGCGGTAGCTTATGAAAGCTACGAAACACTATGGCGCACTTACTTTCAGCATATCAACATCAAAGAACGCAAAAACCAGCGATACCAAATGCGTAATCTTCCCAAACGCTATTGGAAATACTTGCCTGAAATGTAATTTTTTATTCTATCTTAAAAACATTCCCTTTTTTTATAGCCTCTCTTTCAGAAAAACGCCGTAATTTTGCCCCGTCAAACAAAAGTAAAAGTTTTTATGAAGAGACTTATCTTATACGAATCATTTTCTTGCTTATTTTCTGCCCCTATGTGGGCACAGTCGCTTTCGTGGACTGAAGCCTTAGACCGGATGCAAAATCACAATCAAAAACTCAAAGGGATAGAGAAACAAACTGAGGCAGCTACCGAGGGCAAAAAAGCCTATCAAGGGCTTTACTTGCCACAACTGAGCCTCAATGCAAGCTATATGCACCTCGCCGACCCCTTATCGCTAGATTTTAATGATAATAAAGCGCCTTTGAAAAGTGGCTTGCAGGGCTTTGCTACCCAGCTACCGCCTACAATGCGCCCATTATTCACCCCTTTACTCGGAAGGGTGCAACCCCTCTTTGCCCAAGATTGGCGCTATGAGTTTCAGAAACAAGACATTTGGAAGATAAGTGCCGATGCCAAATGGGTACTTTTTGCTGGCGGAAAGGTGAGAGTCGCTAATAAAATAGGCACACTCAATACTGAAATGGCAACAGTAGAACGCCAAAAAACCGAAAATGTACTAATAAGCGAGTTAGCTGAACGTTATTTTCAACGTCAGTTAGCTGAAAAGGCTTTAGAAGTTCGCCAGAAGTCGCTATCTACAGCAGAACATCACTACGAGAATGCTCAAAAGCTCGAAAAGAATGGTATGATAGCTTCAGTAGAGGTGTTACAAGCCAAGAAAGCTGTTACCGATGCTCAGCGCGAGGTGATGGCAACTGAAAAAGATATGCAGTTAGCGCAGACAGCTCTGTATGGCGTAATGGGCATAGCTGAGCAACCTCTTACAGCCCTTACCACCGAACTTTTTGAGGTAGCACCGCTACAGCCGCTCGAATACTACCAACAGCAAGCCAAAGAGCACTATCCTGCTATAGTGCAAGCGAAGATAAAAGCCCAAATGGCTACCCAAAGCGTCAAAGCACAGCAAGCCGCCTACCTACCCGATGTAGCTGTAGTAGGCAAGAAATACTTGTGGAGCGAAAATCTACCACTTACCGAACCCGATAATTGGGTAGTAGGAGTAGGGTTGCAATGGAATCTCTTCAACGGATTGCAAGATAAGCACAAAATAGCCCAAGCCAAAGCCTTACGCGAGAGTGTAGAGCTCATCACCGCTCAGGCTGAAAAAGACGTACAAACCTTGGTAAAGAAACAATATACCGAGATAGAGAAGCAACGCGAACAATACCTCAGTTTAGAAGAGAGTTTGCGCTTTGCTGAAGAATTGGTGCGCGCTCGCGATAAGGCTTTTGCCGAAGGGCTCTCCACCTCTACTGATGTAGCCGATGCGAACCTCTATTTGGCTTCTATTAAAATCAAACGTTATCAAGCCCTTTTTGAAATGGACAAAACCCTCGCTCAACTTCTCGAGACCTGCGGAATGAGCGATAAATTTACTTCAATGATCAAATAACTAATAATTCAAAATACGCTATATACTATAATTATAACAAGATGAAAAAGAAAAACATCACCGGACTTATTATCACTATTGCCGTATTTGCGGTAGTACTCATTCTTTCTATTTACTTCTTTAGCGACCGCGAGCCCGTATACTTGCAAGGTCAGGTAGAAGCCAAACAAATCAACGTTGCTCCAAAAGTACCTGGTAGGGTAAAAGCTATTTATAAGCAAGAAGGCGACCAAGTGCGCAAAGGCGATTTGCTTTTAGAACTAGAGAGCACCGAACTCGATGCTAAGCTATCACAAGCCCAAGCAGCGCGTATGGCAGCGCAAGCCCAGTCTGACAAAGCCCAAAGCGGAGCGCGTACTGAGCAGATACGAGGGGCGTACAACGTATGGCAACAAGCAAAAGCAGCTGCCGAGTTGGCTGAGAAAACCTATCAACGCGTAAGCAACCTCTATAATGAAAAAGTATTACCTGCTCAAAAGAAAGACGAGGCATACACCCAGATGATTGCCCTACAAAAGCAAGCCGAGGCAGCTGAATCGCAGTACGAAATGGCTAAAAACGGAGCTCGTGTAGAGGATAAAACGGCAGCACAAGCACTTGTTGCCCAAGCGCAAGGGGTTATTACAGAGGTAAATGCTTATAAAGAGGGGGCTAAAGTATTTGCCCCTGCCGATGCCGAGATACAGACTATCATTCCTAATGAAGGCGAAATCGTAAATGCAGGTTATCCTGTGATGAACCTCATCGACAGCAGCGACGAGTGGGTAGTATTCAACATCCGCGAAGATAAAATGGCTAATTTCAAGATAGGCACCAAGTTTAAAGGGATAGTCCCTGCTCTTGCCAATCAAGTGATAGAGTTAGAGGTAAAACATATAGCTGTACAAGCCGATTTTGCTACTTGGACAGCTACCAAAAGCAAAGGCGACTTCGACAAGAAAACTTTTGCTATCAAAGCCTACCCTACCCAAAAAGTAAAAGACCTAAGACCAGGAATGTCGGTGTTAGTAGAAGATAAAAAGTAAAGGTGAAAATAACTGAAGGACTATCAACTAAAGATAAGCAAGCCATTATATATTGGACAAATAGCAAAGGGACAGATTTCTTGCAACAATGGGCAGGCGATGCTTTGCCCTATCCTATTACAATAGAAGCGCTCAATGCTTTGCCTCATTGTTTTCGTATTGAGGCAGGAGGTAACTTTATAGGAATGATTCAGAAAATAAGAGTAGAGGATAACAATGTACATATAGGTAGGTTTATTATCAATCCTTCGCTTACAGGAAAAGGATTAGGCACAGAGGCAATGCGCTTGTTTATCTCTATGCTTTTTGAAGAGGAATATGTTAGCTCCATTAGTTTAAATGTATTTGATGACAACCCCATAGCTAAAGGACTTTATACAAAACTCGGTTTTGAAGTAGTAGCCACTATTGAGGGAGAAAGAAAAAAATACAAAATGGTTAAAAATGCACCTACTTATGAAAAGTAATTGTTTACCTTGTCTATAGGTTGAGCGAAGGATAAGCGAAGAATGACCGAACTCGCCTCACAATCGCACCAGCAATTACAGAAAACCAAGCATTTTTGTAGCATAAAAAATTATTAATATGAACCCATTACAACAAATAGAACAAACTTATAGTTTTCAGTACCCCAAGCTATATCACCAGCTTTATGAGGATGGTATGCTCAATTGGGGACAATTTGGGCCTCGTTGGCGCGAACTTGAGTACCCTAAAATCAAAGATAATCCACCATTACTTTTAGAAGGGCGTATGGATTTTGAAATTTTAGAACTCTCTGAAATATCAGAAGAAATAGAATTCTTACACGGTGCCGAAAGTTTTTATAAAATTAAGCCTGAGTACCTCTTCATCCCTTTTGGGCAGAATGGAGCAGGCGACTATTATTGTTTATTTTATAATAAAGAAAACCCTTTTTCTGAACCTAGGGTAGTACTATTTGCTCACGATTTTAACGAAGCAGAAGTTCTAGCCGATAACTTTCAGAATTTTATTTTCTACGGATTGTTAGAATGTGTGTTATATATGGATGAACTCCTTGCTGATGACGATTCTTTTTATACCGAAATAGCCAATATGCTCCGCACTCATCGCCCTTATCTAAGTGAACAGCAAACAAAAATAGTAGAAGACATTTATAAAAGAAAAACTTTTGAATCTACTTACACCTATACATTTAAGGATAGAGAACGCACAGAAAAATATATAGGGTTGCTTTCGCGAGAAGAGTTCGACACTTTGTGTAGCAAGTTTATTGCTATTCCAAAAGAAGAAAAACAATTTGAATATAGCGATGTCTAAAAAGAAACATCTTTACCCCTGACGAGTTTATGGTAATCTCTCGGTACAGATTAATAAGATTTTTGAATAATATGAACTTAGAAGAACTCAGAGAATATTGTTTGTCTTTGACTCACGCTACTGAGGATATGCCTTTTGACGAGGATATTTTGGTATTTCGTATTTGTAATCGCATATTTGCGCTTACAAGTTTAGAAACAAGACCTTTGCGGGTGAGCCTCAAATGCGACCCCGAGCGCGCGATAGAACTCCGCGAGCAATACCCCGATAAGATTGTAGCGGGCTACCACCTCAACAAAAAACATTGGAATACGGTCTCTTTAGAAGACTTGCCTCTCACTCTTATTAAGGAGATGATACAACACTCTTACGACCAAGTACTCGCTAAAGTCCCCAAGAAAGAGAGAGAAATGTTAATCCATTGATTTCTCTAAAATAATTGATTTACTCGCAATCTATCTTTGTTTGACTATAACTAAAAAAACAACTATTCAAAATGACTGAAACAGAACAAACCCTACGCCAGCGTTTCACTGCTTTCTTACAAGCGATGTACGACTGGGAAACAGAAGCCAACAGAGTTGACGAAGAAGAAGTGGAAAAAAAGAAAACCCTCTCTTGGGAAGACTTTTGCAAAAAGCAAACCGAGCTCCGTATCCCTATTTATAAGGAATACATCACCGAACGCGAACGCAAATATGGTGGTTCCGAATACACCAGTCACGGATTCCCTCCTAACTACGACCCCTCTAAAGAAAGCATTACTGAGGTACAAATCTCGGGTAAAAAAGCCTCTATCTTTACCGATAGGGTCTATGCCGGAATGAATTACAAACGTGAGTACAAATACAAACTTGTAGAAGATCGCTGGCTATTAGATACTATCAAAGAACAGTATTTGCCAGAAAACAGAGACCCTGAAAAATGGAAGAGTGTGATTATATAAGTATTTATTTTATTATCAAGAGCTTACAAAAAGTCACCAAGTTGGTGACTTTTTAGAGATGTCACTGAGCATCGCCTCTTATCAACTCAAAGAAATCATCGATAACACTATCGCTGAATTTGAAAAAAACAAACTTAAAACCTCTTAGGAATAGAATGACACGAAGTAAATTAACTTTTATTGTTTATGGCGATATGTTTGATGTAGATGAGTTTTCCAAAATCATAAATATATCCCCTACCGAATTTGCTTACAAAGGTGATAAACTAAAATTTAGGATAAGTACAGAAACATTTTGGCAACATTCATTTAAAGATATTATATCTCTTTATGTAGAAGATAGTTTAAAGCCTCTTGAAAAAATTATAACCCCAAGAATTGAGGAGATAGCTTCATTTATGCAGAAAAACGATTTAAAATCTATAATGCGTTTTAAAGTTGAAACAAATAAAGAACCTGCTCCAGCAATAGTTTTTGAAAACAATACTATCAATTTGCTAAGCAAACTAAACAGTTCTATTGATTTAGATTTGTATATCTATGATTGATATAAGTCACCAATTAACAAAATGAACACATCTAATTATACCACCAAGTTTGGCACTCTTGCTTTCTCACAAAAAGTGGGAGACGAGTATTTTTGGGAGGCTTCATATCAGTGTAAAAGTGATTTCTATAAAGAAACTTTACAGCTACCTTTTTCTGTGTTTAGCAAAAGTGGAACCATCACCCCTGATACTATTGCTTTTATTGAACAGATCCTTATCAGAGCAGATAAGTTGGTAGCCAAAGCACTTTCTTATTTTCAAGAACAACTGCTGATATGTTCAGAAGGCTTTCATCTTTCAGAAGAAGAAAAACAATTGCTCAGTGTTCCCTTGCAGGAAGTCCCTTTGGAAAGTCCGCAGTTCCTATTTTATGACAACAAAGAATGGATATTGCATTTTGCCAGAGGTAGTTTCAGCTTTTGCGAACCTTATGGCGTTTCTTTTCACTTTAAAGACAAAGAACCTATCCTAATAGAAAACTTAGAAGACGCTGAAGAAATATAACTAATTTTCAAATTATACGATGAAATACTTTAAAACCGAATGCAAGAACCTATTCCTATCACCTAAACGGCTGTTTTACGTTTTGGTGCTTCCCTTTATTATCTTTGGGTTCTTTGCGGCTATTTTCTACAAAGGCGTTCCTCGCGACCTGCCTATGGCGTATATCAATTACGACCAAAGTCAGCTCTCCGAAAACCTTTTGCGTATGCTTGATGCTACGCCCAATATCGACCTGAAAATCAAACTCACCGATGAGCAGGAAGCCCAACGCCTTATTCAGCAACAACAGATAATGGGCTTTATTGTCATTCCTGCCGATTTTCAGCAGAAACTTTTCAAAGGCGAAAACCAATCGGTAATTTGCTATACCAATAACCAATTTATGTTGGGGGCAAGTCTTATTCAGAAGGATTTTCAGACCACAGTAGGTACTTTCTCAGCTGGATTGGTGATGAAAAAGAAAATGCAAAAAGGACAACAAACCGACAAGGTATATGCGGAAGCCCAGCCTATAAAGGTAGACGACCACGTTTTGTACAATCCTTATGCTAACTATGCCTATTATCTGCTCACGGCCTTTTTGCCTATGATGTTTCAGATGATAGTAATGATGGTAACCGTGTATGTATTGGGTATAGAGTTCCGCTATCGCAGAGGCAAACAATGGCTCAAAAGAGCAGGCGGCAGTCCGCTAAAAGCTCTTGTAGGGAAACTCTTGCCTTACACCTTAGCCCTCTTCTTTGTAGCGTGGTGGATGAATTATCTGCTCTTCGGACTTATCGGCGCACCTCTACATATCCCGATGCTCAATGTGGTGCTTATTACCTTTGCCTTAGTGATAGTATATCAGATTATCGGTATTACGCTTGTCTCTTTTATGCCTAACTTTAGGTCAGCACTCACTGTAGGTAGTGGCTTTACCGCCATAGCTTTCTCGTTTGCGGCTTATACTTTTCCTATGGAAGGGTTGCCTCGTAGCATACAGTATTTAGCGCAAATCTTCCCTTATGCCCATTTTATGAAATATTATGTGAATCGCGCTATCAAGGGTATCCCTGTAGAGATGACTTGGCAACCGCTTTTAGCATTGTTGCTCTTTGGTTTGCTACTGATAGTAGCCTACCCTATGTTTGTAAAGAAAATAAAATCAGGAGGATATGAAACAATTTAGAAGTTATGTATATCAAAGCTCAGCCGATTTTACCCGTGCTATGCTTTGGGAAGCCAAATATATATTCCGCGATAAAGCGGTGTTCTTTTCATTTGTAATTGTAGCTATTGCCGTCTCTTTCTTGTACACCTACCTTTATTCTGAAGAGACTCTACAAAAACTCCCTATAGGGGTGATAGATGAAGACAATACTGCCCAAAGCCGCCAGTTCTTGCGTATGATTGATGCTAATAGCGGCGTGGCTATCTATAGTAGTTACCTAAATCTTTCTGAAGCACAAAAGGCTTTTCAGCAGGAGAAAATACGTGGTATAGTTACGGTTCCTAAAGGCTTTTCACGCGACTTGCAACGCGGCGAACAACCCTCTATATCTGTCTATGCCGATGCCTCTTATATGCTCTATTACAAGCAAGTGCTTACAGCAGCCAAAATATCAGCTACTTACCTCAACGCAGGAGTAGAGATGAAACGCTCTTCAGCACAAGGCAAACTCCCTACCCAAGCGCGCGAAGAGGCTATGCCCGTAAGTGCTAAGGTAGTGAGCCTATATAACCCCTCTTCGGGCTATGCTACCTTTCTTATCCCTATGGTATTTGTGATTATCTTTCAGACTACCATTCTCACTGCGGTGGGCATTCTCGGAGGTACGATGCGCGAGGGCAATAAGCTACGCCGCATATACCCCAATTCTAATAGCTTCTGGGGGGCACTGCCTATAGTGATGGGCAAAGCGACTACCTATTTAGGTCTTTCTATGGTCATTTTGCTCATAATTCTCGGGATAATAATGCCTCTTTTTGGTATCCCAATGCGCAGTACGATGCTTACCACTATGGTGTTTATGACACCTTTTATCCTTTCAATAGTCTTTATGGGGCTTTGTTTGCTGAACTTTCTCCGCCGTAGAGAAGACGCTATTATGCTCATTATGTACACATCATTACCAGCGATGATGCTTACCGGTTTTTCGTGGCCTTCAGTAGCGATGCCCGAGTGGCTAAACGTCATCTCATATGTTGTGCCCACTACTTTAGGGGCGAAAGGCTTTACCTCTATTACCCAGATGGGTGCCTCCTTGCCTACCATTATGCCCTATTGGCTTGGTATGTGGGGGTTATGCCTGCTTTACCTATTTTTAGCAACCCTTACCCTTCGGAAGGTGCTGCGGTAATTAAGCAAATTTGCTCATTTGCTAATTAAGTTTTATCTTTGCCGAAAATATTAAAAATCAACAAGTTTTGGAAAATAACAGACAGAAGAAAATAGCAGGTATCATACAAGAGGAATTAGCCAAAGTCCTTCAGCAGTCTATTCGCGACGCAGGACAGCAAAACCTCTTAGTTTCAGTCACTAAAGTTACCGTTACTATTGATTTATCGGTAGCTAAGGTCTATTTAAGTGTATTTCCTGAAGCCAAAGCAGCTGAGGTGCTCAAAGGAGTAACCTCTAACAGTCCGCTTATCAAGCACGAACTATCGCAGATTACCAAGCACCAATTCAGACGTATGCCCGAATTGCTTTTCTATATTGATGATTCTTTACAATACATTGAAGGTATAGAGCAATCACTAAAAGAAGAAGAGAACCCGATTGAAAATCGCGAGTTGCTTTACAAGAGAAAAATGACATAGAAACGATGAACCCCATTTTTTATATAGCAAGGCGATATATATTCGCCAAAAGTTCTCAGAATGTTATCAACATTATCAATAGGGTAACAGCCTTTGTAGTAGTACTTGGGGCTGCTGCCCTTTTTATTGTCCTTGCAGGTTTTGCGGGTCTTAAGCATTTTACCCTTTCTTTCTCTTCAACTTTCGACCCCGACCTAAAAATCTTACCAGCCAAAGGCAAATACCTCTCACTTACCTCACAAGATACTCTTAAACTACAACAAATTAGCCAAGTAGCCCACTTTACTAAGGTGCTCGAAGAGCAAGTATTTCTCACCCATAATCAGAAAAATCATATAGCTTACATCAAAGGGGTAGATGAGCAATATCCTAAAGTCAATGAAATCGATAGTATCATTGTGCTCGGCAACTGGCAGCTTACCCCACCTAGCGTAGTGGTAGGAGGTACTATTTTCAACAAATTAGGCTTAAACCTTACCGATGCCTCTTCTCCTTTGCAGATAGTGGTGCCCAAGGCAGGCAAAGGCAGTATACTAAGCGACCCAATGCCTTATCGACAAGCTTTTTCGGTAGTGCAAGGCATCTATCAACTCACGGAGGATTTAGATAAGAAATATGTATTTTCATCTTTAGATGAAGCACGTTTTTTATTGGGAGTAACGCCTGATAAAGTGTCGGCTATCGAAGTGAAGTTAGTACCACAAGCCGATGAAAAGACAGCAACGGAAGCTATTGCGCGCGCTTTTGAGCAACCAGTAATAGTGAAGAACCGTGTGCAGCTAAATGATGCGCTCTATCGTATGTTAAACACCGAGAATATAGCGGTTTATCTTATTTTCATCTTAGTGCTAATTATAGCGTTATTCAACCTTGTAGGGGCTATTATTATGATGATTCTTGATAAAAAAGACGACCTGCAGACGCTTTATGCTTTGGGTATGAATCAGCGGCAAATGCGCCAAATCTTCTTTTGGCAAGGTACGATGGCTTCGGTGGTAGGGGCAACTATAGGCATTGCTTTAGGGGCGCTAATAGTATGGCTACAACAGCAATTCTCTTTAGTAATGATAAGCCCTACATTGGCTTATCCTGTAGCCATTACCCCTATGAATACGCTTATTGTATTGGTTACTATTGTAGTATTAGGCTTGTTAGCCTCGTTAGTAGCCTCTTCAAGAGTGAAGAATAGAATGAAATAACCTTTAAAATATAGTAAACAAAAAAGGCTTCACAGAAATGTAAAGCCTTTTTCTTTTGCTCCCCCTACTGGACTTGAACCAGTGACCCTCTGATTAACAGTCAGATGCTCTAACCAACTGAGCTAAGGAGGAGTGTTATATTCTTCTCTAATGCGGTGCAAAGGTACGACTATTTTTGAAACCTGCAAATTTTTCAGCAAAAAAATATCAATTATTTTTTATAGAATTTTATAGGTGCTTAAAAATCAGTTAGATAAAAAACAATAAACTTTGTCAAAGTCTTAAAAACTCTGACAAAGTTTATTGTTTTTTATCTATTAACCGACCTATTTGTTGTTCACAAAGTAATGGTAGAACCACGGAATAGTTTCAATTCCTTTAAGGAAGTTGAAAATACCATAGTGTTCGTTAGGCGAGTGTATCGCATCGCTGTCTAAGCCAAAGCCTAAAAGAATAGACTTGCTGCCCAATTCTTCTTCAAAAAGAGCTACAATAGGAATACTACCGCCTGAGCGCACTGGTATAGGCTCTTTGCCAAAAGACTCTTTGCAAGCCTTTACTGCTGCTTGGTAAGCAGGAGTGTCGGTAGGGGTTACGTACCCTTGTCCGCCGTGGTGAGGAGTTACTTTCACGCGTACCCCTGCAGGAGCGATACTCTCAAAATGCTTAGTAAAGAGTTCGGTAATCTCTTGGTTATCTTGGTTAGGTACTAAGCGCATCGATATTTTAGCATAAGCCTTGCTTGGGATAACAGTTTTAGCTCCTTGCCCAGTATAGCCTCCCCAGATACCATTTACATCAAGGGTAGGGCGTATAGAGGCGCGCTCGGTAGTGGTATAACCTTTTTCACCATATACAGCATCAATGTCTAAGGCTTTTTTATAAGCTTCGAGCGAGAAAGGCGCTTTAGCCATCTCATCGCGTTCAGCTTGCGAAAGCTCTTCTACTTTATCGTAGAAATGCGGAATCGTGATGTGGTTATTCTCATCGTGTAGCGAAGCTATCATCTTAGTAAGCACATTGATAGGGTTCGCTACTGCCCCTCCGTATAAGCCAGAGTGCAGGTCGCGGTTAGCGCTAGTTACTTCTACCTCCACATAACTAAGTCCGCGCAAGCCAGTGGTGATAGAAGGAGTATCATTAGCCAACATACCTGTATCAGAGATGAGGATAATATCGTTTTTGAGTTTTTCGTGGTTGTTTTTCACAAACCAACTAAGGCTACCAGAGCCCACTTCTTCCTCGCCCTCAATCATAAACTTCACATTGCAAGGCAACACGTTGTTTCTGACCATATATTCCAGAGCTTTCACGTGCATAAACATCTGACCTTTGTCATCGCAAGCCCCACGAGCAAAGATAGCACCATCAGGGTGAATATCTGTTTTTTTAATCACAGGCTCAAAGGGGTCAGAATCCCATAGTTCAATAGGGTCAGCGGGCTGCACATCATAGTGTCCGTACACTAGTACGGTAGGCAGCGCTGGGTCTATCGTTTTTTCACCGTAGACGATAGGGTAACCAGGGGTTTCACATATTTCCACCTTGTCGCATCCTGCTTTTTCCAAAGCATCTTTTACGGCTTCTGAAGTGTTCAGCACATCTTGCGAATAAGCTGCATCGGCGCTAATAGAAGGCATTTTCAGCAGTTCTATCAGTTCTGCAATAAAACGGTCTTTGTTTTCTTGAATATAATTCTTTACTGAATTCATATATTTTACGATTAACGATTTTTATAAAATTATTTACCAAACAATTCTGATTTTTCTCTTTTAACGCCCCAAAGGTACATTATTTTTCTTAAATAACAAAATAAAAAAGAAAACTATCGCCCCATATATATCACCAATACGCTGATGTCAGCTGGCGATACCCCACTAATGCGCGAGGCTTGCGAAAGGGTTATTGGGCGTATCTTCTTTAGCTTTTCACGCCCTTCAAACGAGAGCGATACTATCTTGTCATAATCAAAGTTTTCGGGTATGCGTACGCTCTCTAAGCGGTTGAGTTTGTCGGCGTTGTTCTTCTCTTTTTCTATATAGCCAGCGTATTTTATAGCTACTTCAGCACACGTCTTTTCCTCTTGGCTGAGGTCGTGCTCAGCTATATAGCGGCTTACTTTGGACAACTGCTCAAAGTCTGATAGGGTTACGCTGGGGCGGGTGAGTACTTTCTGCAGTTTATCCCCCTGTTTCATAGGCGATGAATCGTATTTTTCGAGTATAGGGTTCACCTCTTCAGGGGTAACGCTCAGTTCTTTTATATAAGTGATAAAATCATCTACTCTTTGCTCTTTAGCCTCCCAAGCGCGATAACGCTCCTCACTAACAGTACCTATCTCATAACCGATAGGGGTGAGCCTGCTATCGGCGTTGTCTTGGCGCAATAGGGTGCGATACTCAGCACGCGATGTAAACATACGGTAAGGCTCTTCGGTTCCTTTAGTGATAAGATCGTCTATAAGTACCCCTATGTAAGCTTGGTCGCGTTTGAGGATTAGCGGTTCGCGCTCACGTATTTTTAGCACAGCGTTAATGCCTGCCATAAGTCCTTGGGCAGCAGCCTCTTCATAACCAGTAGTACCGTTTATTTGTCCGGCGAAATACAGATGTTCTATCAGTTTGGTTTCGAGAGTGTGTTTTAGCTGGGTGGGCGGGAAATAATCGTATTCTATAGCATAGCCAGGGCGCAAGAACTTCACTTTCTCAAAACCTACCACCTGACTAAGGGCAGCGTACTGCACTTCTTCAGGTAGAGAGGTAGAAAAGCCATTTACGTACATTTCTACAGTATGCCAGCCTTCGGGTTCAACGAATATCTGGTGGCGGTCTTTGTCCGCAAAACGATTGATTTTGTCTTCTATAGAAGGGCAATAACGAGGTCCTACACCGTGAATAATACCTTGGAACATAGGCGAGCGGTCAAAGCCAGTGCGCAGTATGTTGTGTACGCGCTCGCTGGTGTAGGTCATATAGCAGTCCTTTTGTACTTGCAGGGGTTGGGTAGCTGCTGAAAAGGAGAATTTCTGAGGATGCTCGTCACCTGGTTGAGGTATCATCTTACTAAAGTCCAGCGAACGGGCATCTACACGGGGGGGAGTACCGGTCTTCATACGTCCAGCTTCAAACCCTTGCTGCACAAGGCATTCAGTGATGCCATAAGCAGCAGGTTCACCAGCACGACCTCCGCCGAATTGTTTCATTCCTATGTGCATCACCCCATTGAGGAAAGTACCATTGGTTAACACTACGCTTTTAGCTTTGATACTGATGCCTAAGGAAGTACGCACCCCTACTACTTTGTGTTTTTCTATAAGTAGGTCGTTTACCATACCTTGAAAGAAATCGAGGGTAGGGAGGCTTTCTAATTGTAGTCGCCACGCTTCGGAAAAGCGCATACGGTCTGATTGCGCCCGCGGGCTCCACATTGCAGGCCCTTTAGACTGGTTGAGCATTTTGAACTGTATAGCCGTCTTATCGGTAATGATGCCCATATAGCCACCCAAGGCGTCTATTTCGCGCACTATCTGCCCTTTGGCAATGCCCCCCACGGCAGGGTTGCAACTCATTTGGGCTATATGCTGTAGGTTCATAGTGATAAGCAGGGTTTTAGCCCCCATATTGGCGGCAGCAGCAGCAGCTTCAGCTCCTGCGTGGCCTGCCCCTACTACTATTACATCGTATTCAGTTGTAAACATTTTCTTACGTTTTTAAAATGATAAGGAGTATTGGCTAATGAAGAATGTGGCGGCAAAGGTACAAAACAATTCACAATCCACAATTCATAAGTTATAATTAATCTTTGTGGAAGGCCTCGCGATAAGCACGCTCTAAGAAGTGGTATTGGTCTCTGGGCATCGTTACAGTAATGGGGGTATTGGGTTGCTCGCGGGTGTAGATATGGGCTTCTTCTACTAACTCATATTTGTTCTCTGAACGGTTGTGGTACTCTTCCCGGCTGTCCCATTCTAAATGCACTATATCCTTTAGTGGCAAACCCTCGCCCAAACTCGACATAAAGTAGGCTTTCCCTTGGCAAATCACTACAAAAGGCGAATAGCGTTGGGTGAAGTTCATCACCTGCATCATCTCTGTAAAACGCTCATAATCAGCATCGCTCATTGCTTCTAATAGCTTTTGCAAGTGTTGTATATTCCTGTTGTGATAAAAATATAAGCCTATGCACCAGCCTAAGAAACCAGCAGCGGTAAAGCAGATAATATAAGGGTGCTGTTGGGGGTAAAGAAGTAAATTTTCGTAGAAAGAATAGGGCATATGGAAAATTTCGAAAAGCAAAAAAGAGCAGAAAGGCACACAAATCAATAACCCTGTAGAGATGGATACTATAACTACATATTTCTTTAGTTTGCTAAGGTACTGCTTCCGTTTTTCGGGCATATAATGCGCACTGCTATAGCGCAGGGTATCGGGTTTCCTATTGAAAAAATAATAAACTGTTACGATACAGAGTGCCCAAAAAGGAATAGTAGCTACAAAATCCATTATTGATTTTCTGATAAGAGGTTATGAAGCGCCTTTATAGAATGCTCAAATCGCTTGATGAGCTTGGGGTTACTCACTTGGTGCCATAGCTGCGGTTGCTCATACCAAGCAGTGTCAGCTCCTGCTTTGGCGTGGCCGAGCTCTAATTGGTCGTCTATACTAACAATAAAGTAATAATCAGAAGGGAAATAGGCATCTTTTACATCGAAGAATACGATTGCCTTAGGTAGGAAAAAGTCGCCATACTCATAGGTAGTGTGGCTTTTTTCAGAGTTCCACACTACGGCATATTTAAAATTCTTGTCTTTTTTCCAAAAAAAGATAGAAGAAGAGGCTACGGGTGGTAGTTCAAATATTTGCAAAGCATCTTCAGCTATAAAGTCACTTTTTTTCATTATTTCGTTGAATAATGAAGGGGTAATCACCTCGTTTTTCAGGGGAGGTGTATGTAGTTTTCTTTCTCTATAATAGATTCTAGGCATAATTTTTAAAGTCTTATTTTAGTCGGCAAAGATACAAAGTAATTAGCAAATTAGCAAATTAACAAAATTTATAATACCAAAATTTCGTCTATAAATAACCACGCGTCACCGCCTTTTGGGGGTGTTTTTACATTCTTGAGTTCTATTTGTAAGTAGCGAGTGCTTTGGGGGTCGAACTTTAGTACAAAATCTTTTAGCGAGGGTTTTCCTTTGATAGTGCAGGGCTCTTCTTGCGCTGCCACTTCGCGGTAGTTTTTGCCATTGGCTGAAAGGGCAACCGTTAGTCGCTCAGGGAAGTAAATACCAGATGATTGGGCATCCATTGCGCCTATACGCACCTCGCTTACCGCTGTTGTTTCGCCTAAATCGAGGGTAAGGGTTACATCATCGCCTAACCAACCGAGCCATTGCCCGTCGTGGAAGTTCTTCGTGCCGCGAATTACATTGGTAAGAGTACCTTCGCCTTGCCCCTGATAGCTCTTGTGGTATAGCGGACTATAGCTTACCGGTTTGCCTATCGCTTTGTGAAAGGTAATCTGCCCAGAGGTAATGGTGTTGGTAGCGTTTGCCGAAAAGACTGCTGCTTTGTAGGTAGTAGTGGCTTTGATAGCAATAGGACTGGTGTATTTCTCTCCTTTTTCTATAGGGGTATCGCCTAAAGCGTAACGAATATCGGCATTAGGCACTTCGCATTCTAATTTTAGGTAGATATTGCCCTCTTTGTTCTCTACGGTAGGCACTACTTGGTATACCGAATGGGCGTAATGTATGACCATCACGTCCATTCGCTGCATAAAGTGCTGGGTACGCCTCATAAAACTGTCCCAATCTTTTAGTTTATCGTTTGTCCAACTGATTTCAGCAAGTGCTAACAATCTGGGGAAGAGCATATATTCGGAGTGTTCGGTACTGCCTACGTGTTCAGCCCATAGGTTGGCTTGGGTGCCGAGTACTTTGCTTTTTTCAACAGAAGCATCAGCTAAGGCTTCTTTTTCTAAGTCGTAGTTGTATAGCTTTTTCAACGGCAGATAGCCTCCGTTGGCTTGTGGCTCGTAGTCGGGTAGCCCTTGGTAATTGTCTATATAGCAATCGCTGGTCAGCACTATAGGGTTGCCTTGTGCAAGGGCTTTCTTGCCTACTTCTATGCCTCGCCAGTTCATCACTACTGCATTTTCTGCTAGTCCGCCGTCCATTATCTCGTCCCAACCGACTAAAGTGCGTCCTTTTGAGGTTAGAAAATCATCAATTCGCCTGATAAAATAGCTTTGTAGCTGATGTACATTCTTTAGCTGGTGTTCTTTCATTCGTAGCTGACACTTAGGGCAGTGCTCCCATTCGGTATGGGTAGCCTCATCGCCGCCTACGTGTATATATTGGCTGGGGAAGAGGGCTAACACCTCGGTAAGTACCTCTTCTATAAAGTTAAAAGTTTCTTCTTGTCCGGCGCAGTAGATGTCAGTAATAGGCCACACCGCTCCTGAAGGCACTCCTATAGGGCGTTTATGGCACGACAGTTCCGGATAAGCCGCTATGGCGCTCATCGCGTGGGCGGGCATCTCTATTTCGGGTATTACCGTGATGCCGCGCTTAGTGGCATAGGCTACTATTTCTTTAATGTCTTCTTGGGTGTAAAAGCCGCCGTATTTTTTAGGAGCCGTGGTGGGGTTTGCAAAAGCATTGGAGGGGTTAGGAGTGCGTTCGTCCCATAGTTTATCCTCTTGGTCTACGCGCCAAGCACCTACTTCAGTCAGTTTAGGGTATTTTTTAATTTCTATACGCCAGCCCTCATTATCCACCAGATGAAAGTGAAAGGTGTTGAGCTTGAGCATCGCCATACGGTCGAGGGTTTTGAGTATATATTCTTTAGGGAAGAAGTGACGCGATACATCTAACATCAGTCCACGCCATTGATACTGTGGGGCGTCAGTGATAGTAACCGCAGGCACAAGCCAGTCGCGTTTTACTAATTCTGAACTTTCTACTTCGTTGGGGAGTAGCTGGCGCAGCGTCTGCAAGGCGTACAGAGCCCCATTGTAATCTGCCGCCTTTATGCTGATTTGCTGAGGGGTTACTGCAAGGGTATAACCTTCTTTGGGTAGCGATTTATCCGTATCAATTACTACCGAATTAGTTAGTATAGCTGCTTTTTGTATTGCAAACTTAAAACCAGAAGCGCGCTCAAATTGTTTGAGGAAAGGCAGTCTAGCAGGCATTAGCGCAGGGTCAATTACAAAAACAGTCTCTTGGGTAAACTGAAAATACCCTTTGCCTAATACCATCGATTGGGGTTGCGGAATGATAGTAAGGTCATTTTCGGTAAAAACTACCTCTTTTTGTAGGGTGTGGCAGGCAGTTAAGCATAAAAGTACGCTAAGGTATAATAGTTTTTTCATCGTCTTCATTGTTTAATTTGTTAATTGTTTTAAGTGAAATACGCTACCGCAAACCCTACACATACGCTTAAAAACTTCAGAAGGTTAAAACGATGCCCTTCAGCGTTTTCAAACAGAATAACGGTAGAGATATGCAAGAAAATACCGATAACTATTGCCGAAAGTTCGGTGTGATAAGCAATAAGTTGGGGTACATTGGCGCTTAAATAGGTGCCAAAAGGGGTCATCAGCGAAAAAAACAACAAAAAGAGAGCTGTTTTCCATTTATTGATACCCGAATTAATAAAAAAAGTGGTCAATACAATAGCCACCGGTAGTTTGTGTACAAAAATACCGTATACTAAATCGTGATTGTGCCCGTGCGATAGCGGGAAACCCTCTAATATAGAGTGAATGCTAAGGCTGATAAATAGCGATAGCGGGAAAGCTGTATGGGCAGTATGTAAGTGCCCCGGATGTCCGTGTTCGGCTCCGTGAGAGAAAAATTCTAAAACAATTTGCAGCAATACCCCCACTATAACAAATAGCCCTATGTATTTGAAATCGAGGGGGTGGTCGTGCTGGTGATATACTTCAGGAATGAGCACAAATACTGTTAGCGCCAATAAATACGCCCCACTGAATGACAGCAGCAACTTAGTATACCGCTGCGAGGCAGGTTTTAAGAAAGTTACCACACTCCAGCCCAATACTACCGATAAAAAAGGAAGAAAATAGTTCATTTTCTCATTTGTTATTTGTCAATTGTTAATCTGAAAGTAGCTCTTCTGGCAAAGATAACAGGGTCGAAATTCTTCCATAGTTGCTGAATAGCCAAGTTCTCTTCTAACTCTGGTGTGATAACACATTTAGTTACGCCATTGCGCTTAAATACATTGTAATAATAGTCGAATAGCAATGCCGGAATACCCTTGCTTTGGTATTCTGGCGCTACCCCTATCAGGTAAAATTCTACCGTATCGTGGTGCTTTTTAGCTTTTAGCAAGTGCCAAAAACCAAAAGGGAACAACTTGCCTTTTGCCTTTTGCAGGGCTTTAGAGAATGACGGCATCACTATGGCAAAAGATATGAGTTTGCCCTCTTTGTCCTCTATAAAGCGTATGTACTCAGGGTTGATAAACGGAATGTATTTCTTCTTAAAATAATCGCGTTGGGCATTGCTTACCGGCACGTATGAGGCTAAGCGCGAATAGGTTTCGTTATATAGGTTAAACATAGCATCTACGTGCTTAAGTACCTCTTTAGTAGTTGGTGTATCGATAAGTCGCACGCCATAACGTTTTCTAATAGCTTCAGCCGTCTTCTTAAAAAGTTCAGGCTTAGAGTTTTCTAACAAAAACGACATATCAATAAAACCCTTTTCCTTCTCAAAGCCTAATTTGGCCAAATGCTCTTTGTAATAAGGGTAGTGATACCACGTCATCATATTGGCTATGTGGTCATAACCATCGGTCAGCAGTCCTACCTTGTCCATACTCGAAAAGCCCATAGGCCCCTCCATATAGTCTAATTGGTGCTCGCGACCTTTTTCGGCTACTTTTTGTATAAGGGCTTTAGTTACGTTTAGGTCGTCTATCATATCCAGCCACCCGAAGCGTATTTTCTTAATGCCTTGTTGTAGGTCGTTTTGGTTAATGATAGCCGCTACACGACCTACTATCTGCTTTTGCTCATTATAGGCGAGGAAGAAGAAAGCCTGTGCTTGCTCAAATACAGGGTTCTTGTCTTTACTAAAAGAGGCTACTTCGTCGCTAATGAGGGGCGGCACCCAATAAGGGTTATTTTTGTATAATGAGAGAGGAAACTTCACAAAGTCAGTGAGTTCTTTTTGGGTAGCTATTTCTTTAATCGAAATCATTCTTTTTTCTTTTCTTAGGTTTTTTCTTGTGTTTTATTTTAGTAGTTTTAACCTTATCGTTCAGTACTTTTTTGATGTAACTATTGTGATTATCTATCCTATACGAAGCCCCTATCAGTCCCATATAGCGTTGGGGGGTATCGTTCCAACCGATGCCCAAATCAGCGTTTAGCTGTAGGTTGGCAGAGGCGATAAAAGCGACTCCTAAGCGTGTAATTTGGTCGCGATAACGGTCGCTATACACTCCTTGTTGTTCGGCAAAAATGCTAAACCAACCATTGTCCAAATTGTGGGTAACGGTTAGTATATAGCTGTATTCGGTACTTTCTTTGGTTAGGAATCTATCGCCTATCAGGTTGAGTACCGTCACTACGCGCGGTATGGGTTCTGCCTGAAAGATAGCCGCCACTTTGGGCGATAAGGTTGGCACCGACTCGTAATAATAGCGCTCGTTAGGCAAAAAGTTCATACCCGCATAAAGGGCTATCGAGGGGGTGAGGTTGCGCCAGCGGAAAGAGTTATTAGCTTTCCAGCTGTATATATTGGGCTCTTCGTCTAAAAATTTAGGCTTGAAGAGCAAGTATTTAGCCCCTATGGTATTATTTACAAAACCAAAGTGGGTAGTGGTGGTGTTATGGGCTAAAGTCTTGTCGTATGCCAAAGTACCGTTTAGCATAGCCTCTAAGCGTTCGCGAAAGAACCCATAACGCACAGCGTAGTTTATCCCTGCGTAGTGCATTTCAGTTTGGGTAACTTTATGTCGGTTATGCTCGTACCATAATCCACCCTCCATTTGTAGCACTCGGGGACCTACAGCATAAGCACTTTGCGAGTTGCCCGGCAGGTTAGAGTTGATAATATCGGTATACTGCCCTACCATAGTATAGGGTAGCAGGCTTAATAGGAGTAGGTATATTTTATTCATTGTTATTAAGTATTTCTTTCAGGCGACAAAGATAAGAAAAAAGAATTAATAATAGAAACTTGATTTTGTTCTGATGATGCTATAAGGGTTGTAACGCCAGTACAAATTCTTCTTTAGCGCATAAAACTTCTCAGCCATTTTCTCCTTAGGCTCTCTTAGTCCGTAATAAAAAACACCCATCATTGCTTTATTCAGCTGTAATAGGTTTGCAGTTAGCTTCATTATCATTTCTTGGTCGAAATAACTGATGTCGTGCTGCTTCAAAATAAAGTCAGTATGCCGCTTTTGGTACTCAGCATATAGGCTTTCTATTTTCTCAGTATCCATTTTTTTCTTAGCGAGTTCTTGTTCAGTGGTCTCTATCAGGGTTTTTAGTGCCAAAGCCTCTTGTTGGTAGCTGTAGAAAACCTCGCGCTCATACGCTCCTTGTAGCAGTTTTTTCATTGCCCATTCTGCTTTGGGTTCTATTTTAGCAAAGAAAGCAGCTTCGGTGGCTAAGAATGTTTTTGTATGGGCAATATACGTGTTGATGTCCTTTTGTATATCTGCAGTTGTTTGCGCAATAGTAGTGCTTGAGGCTATGCGTTGCACTATAGAACCTCGCGTTTGGTATAGCTCTTTGGCTTTGCGTACTAACTGATTATACAGAGCCTGCAAGCTGTCCGTCTCTTCACCCAAAAAGCCTCCCGCAAACTGTCTTTCTAATGCCCCTTGCTCTATTTCTTTTTTGGCTTTCGTATCCCACTTAGGGGGTGCTATAGTATCATTAGCTTGCTTTTTGGCTGTCAGAAAATTGGTTAGAGCCTTTATAGGCTCTGGGTCGGTCAGTTGTCGGTGACAAATACCCGAAAATGTATAGCAAAGGTTATAGAAGTCAATAACATCGCGAGCATCATTTTCTACTATTTTAGGCTCAAAGTATGTTTCTTCTTTTGCCGTAGAGGCTTCTTCTACAGCGGCGGCGGCTTCTATTTCCTCATCAGAAGAACACGCTTTTGCTAAAAAGGCGTATAAGAAAATAGCCATTATCACACTAAATACCCCAAAAATTATTTTTTCGACTACCGCCTGATTTTGCAATAACGACTTAGTTTTTCTTTCGGCTGTTCTCTGCTCTTTTTCCGAACTCACGTATTCTAGCGAAAGAAAATCAGAGAGCAGAGGCACTAAGGCTTTTGCCAAAAGGTACATATTAGTAGTTTTAGGCAGAGGTAGTCCGTTTTGGTCGGGGGCATAGTGCTTTTCAGTAATCTGAGCAGCAGCTTCAATGTCAATCAATGCTCTGAAAGCTTTTAGTCCTCCTTCGCCCTTGGGTTCTATAGCGTCATACCATACCGAAAAGGTAGGGTTACAGCTTATTAGGGTGATGTTTTCGCGTTCGCACAAAGGGCGAATTTCAGCTAAAATATCGTAGTATTTCTCAGTTTCGCCAACTACAAATAGCTGGTCGGGTTGTCCTGCAATAGCGGTGCGGCTATAACTGTTTTTTAGGTTTTCAATGATAGCCCATAGGTCTTGAGCGCTGCCGAAAGCATTCGTAGCTATCGGTACGTATTGTATTCTGCCCGAAGATTCATTGTAGCGCAGGGTGTCGAAATACTGCTGCATCTCAGGGTTGCTCCTGAGGTAGATAATGACTACTAATGCTTTGGGCAGCAGGTCTTTATGGGTGTTATTTTTGCTATAGGTTCTCATCGGCTTTTTTTAAGATAATGAGGTGATAGAAGGAACAGCACCATAGCGCCCTTGTAGGTAAGCGGTAGCTATAGGCAAGCTATTGCCCAATTTAAAATCGCTGAGCGAATACAGAGAAGAGGCGCCCTCTTTCTTTTCGGCAAACCATACCTCATCGGCACGCAAGAGGGTAGGGTTATCGAGTAGTGGGGTGCAATGGGTAGTGAATATCAGCTGACCTTGCGGGGTCTTATCAGTGTAATACTGCAACAAAGCGGATAGCAGTCGGGGGTGTAATTGCCCTTCTATAGCATCTATAAAAACTACTTTTTCCGATTGTTGGGCTTGGTATAACACCGGCAAGAGGCGCAACAGCTGTACGGTGCCTTCTGACAGCTCTTCAATGTCTATGTACCCTACGCTGTCATCTGGACCGTATTGTAAGAATAATAGCTCATCAGAGCCTTCTTCCCTCTCTATACCGTCTATGTCTAAGTCGCAACTTTGTATTATATCTTCAACAAAATCGAATAGTTTTTCATCGCTAGTAAGTTGCTTAGCCAGCTCTAGGTTGTCAGAAGGGTACTTTACGATGCAAAGCTGCTGCTCAAACCACTCGTACGCTGCCTTTAGTTCAGGGTTATAGCTCGCTCCTAATCCTTGATGCAGTACTAATAGCGAAGCCTTCTTATTAGCAGTGAGTAACTCATTAATAGCACTTTCGTTCAGCAGTGAATGGGTAAGGAGTTTGCTGTCTTTACGCTCAAAGATTAAGGTATCAGCACTTTTGCCTAAGCCAGAAAGATAGAGACTTTCCTCTATGCTCTCCTCAGTGATAGCCACTTTGTAGAGGTAGGCTTTCTGATGCGATAAGAATTCTACCTCAAGGCAAATAGGCGGTTTAGTATCTTCATCGGTCATACGGAAAGAGTAATCGCATACTTCTATTTCTTCCAAACATTTGGGGTTGGTACACCAGTTCTTAAGAAAAACAAAAGCTTTGATAAGATTGCTTTTCCCAGCGCCATTAGCTCCGTAGATAGCCGCTTGCTTGAGCAGTGGCAGAGGAGTGTCTTTGCTGATATGGTGGGGCAACCCTTCTATCTTCGGGTCGGTCAACATATCAAAAGAGGTTTCTTTTTGAAAAGAAAGAAAGTTCTGTATTCTGATTCTCAATAACATAGTAATGCTTTTTGTGGTTTATAGTCTAAAAATATCTTCGGTAGCTACGCTTAAAAGATTTCTAAATTGTCTTTAAAGGTTATTAGGGGCAAAGATACAAATAATTTACTAAATAATCAATTAATAAGTTAGTCGTTAGTCATTAGAATATTAACTCCTAAAGACTAACGACTAACTAATAAAATGTTTAGCGACTAATAGTTACCGTCTCCTTTTCCTAATGAAAATGATAAGCCCTACAAAGGCTAACAGTACCGCCGCACCTATCCATACAGCATTAAACGATACTTTCTTGCTTTCTTGAGCAGGGTTTTGCTCTTCCTTTTGCAATACTTTAGCGTTTTTAGTATCTACGGTCTCTCCGCTGGCTTTTTGGCTGTTAGCAAGCTGCTGTTCGTAGGCTTTAGCATTTTCAGCACTAGCTTTCTGACTGATGTAGGCTTGTAGCTTTTTGTTTTCTGATGAAAAATTTGACGAGCTTACCCCAAATTGTTCTGTCAGTTGGGTGTGTAGGTTCGCTAGGTTGCTTATCTGTTCAGCAGAGGCTTTCCACATACCTTTGCGGGTAGCCTCAAGCATTACAGCACTTACCTCTTGTAGAGCAGCTACGTTTTCCTTCTTTATAAAGTCGGTGATGCCTAAGTGCTGTTTGTCTTCTATGTAGGTGTCGTACACCTCATTCCACATGGCATCATCTATCAGTTCAGGGCGAGTAGCTTCCCAACCGTGCATATTAGTTACTATCTCGGCTATCTGTCCAGCGCTCGAGGCTTTACCCTTCATCATTTCTTTGATGTATTTAGGGTTTAGTATCGTACTGCGCGCTTCTACTCCTACAGCTTCTTTCAAGTCTTGTAGGTGCATATTCTTATGGTTGCGATAGTCAGCAAGGTAAGCATCGGGGTCTTTGCCGGTTACTTCTTTAATAGCAGCATTCATACCACCCATAAACTCATATACGTGGTCGAGGCTTAGAGCGCCCCAAGTGTTGTTTTGGCGAGGCTGAATCAGTACATCGGCATTCTTAATAGCGGCGCGGAACATCCCCTCTTGGAATTTGCTCCACTGCTCTTTGCTGCCGTAGAAAGCCCCCATATTGTGCATATACACATCGGCTATTTCTTTCTGAGTATCCCATTTGTCGCCGGCATTTATCATCTCTTTTATACCGGTGTCGTATCTGCCTTGCAACCCGCCAAAAATACGCTGAGTAGAGAGTTCGCGGGCTTCTTTAGGGGGGACGCCTGCTTTTACAAGTTCCTTTTCTATGTCTACAGTTCCGGCACTCACCTCATTGGTGTAACGCTCTTCGGGTAGGGCACTGACCATCTCAATGGCTTTGGTAAGCAAGAAAAGACGAGAGGCAGCCAAGTCACGAAACTGACCAGAGGTTTGTATCACTACATCTATACGAGGTCTTCCGAGCTCTTCTGAAGGGATAATCCTAACATCACCTACGCGTCCAAAGGTATCCCATACAGGCTCAACCCCTAGCATATAAAGGGCTTGCGCTATCGATACCCCTTCTGTTTCTATAAACTCCGAACTCCAGAAAGTGTAGGCTATCTTTTTAGGGTACTCCCCGTGTTTCTTTTGGTATTCGCTTAGGGTGTTTTGTGCCATATTCACCCCTCTGTCCCACGCTAATTTAGAAGGGGTACTTTCAGCATTCACCCCATACAAGTTGTGCCCTGTAGGAACGCCTTTAGGGTTAGCAACGGCATCACCGCCTGATGAAGGAGGCGTATAGCCACCATTTAAGGCATTAAAAAAAGCTTCTTCTTCTTTGCGCGGACTCTCCTCTAACCCTTTTTTGTACAAAAGTACATTCTGTATGGTTCTTTCCACCTCTACAATGGCTCTTGCGTGGTCTATTTTCGCTTTTTTAGCGGCTATTTCAGCTAATTCTTGCTGAGTGAGTGGCTTGCGGTCAGGTTTTTTGGCAGGGGCTTTTATCTTAGTAGGTCTGCCTACAGCATCGGGTTTCTTGGCTGTATTGGTAGCAGTACTTGCCATAGTAGTACTCGCTGTGTTAGTAGCGGTGCCAGCCTGTTTAGCAGCTTCTTTCTGCATACGTTGTTGCAAAAAGTAAGGCATACCCTTGCCCTCTTCGGTAGCCATTACCTCTTTAGCTTTGGCTAAGGCTTCAGGGGTTACGTGGGCATAGCTGCAAACCAATTCAGTGGTTACCGGTTTGCCCGCTAATAGTTGTTTTACCAAATTTTTAGCCGGATTAAGGTATTTTTCAGTGAAGAAAGTTTTGCGTTTAAGGTCTTTTTCCGTCACCTTGCCCTCATACTTATCTATAGTAGCGATGCTATAAGCTATAGGGTCAGCACTCATAGCCAGTACAGTAGAGTTGATTTTGTCGGCAGTATAAGGCACGCCGGTTACGTAAAATTCGCCATTTATCTTTTCGGTAGCTATTTCTTCAGCAAAGTTAGCAAGGCGCTCTATCTCTTCCTCAGTATAAGGTTTGCTTACAATACTATCTAAGCGCAGGTCGCGGTGCAAGCCCATTTGTACAGCTAATTTTTTGATGTGTAGCCCTATGGTTTGTTTGTCCGAAGGGTTTTTAGCTTTTTCATAAGAGAGAATGGTATTTTCTAACTGGTTGAAAGTGTTGCGCATATCACTCTCAGTAAAAGCAGGCGTTAGATACGAGATGATGCTTCCGTACGAGCGGCGTTTGGCCATCATCGCTTCCCCTATATTACCGATAGTGTAGTAGTAAAAGTGGGGAATGGTGCCTACTAATATATCGCCCCAATCGTAATCAGAGAGGGCTACTTGTTTGTTAGGGGTGAACTCCAAAGAGCCGTGGGTACCAAAGTGAATAAGCGCATCGGCTTTCAGTTTGTTTTGTACCCATAGGTAAGCCCCCATATAGGCGTAAGGGGGCACTTCTTTCACCCCGTGTAGTACCTTAAAGTCGTCTTCGGTGCTGATAGCAGCAGGGGGCTGAGGCAGAATAGTTACGTTGCCAAAAGTCAGTTGCGCAACCGCCAAATAGACTTTGCCGTCTTTGGTAGTGCTGAGGTACTCACCAGGCAATGCGCCATTTTTAGCTAACACCTCTTGGTATAAACGCTGTGGTAGAGCAGTTTTTAGCCATTGGTTCAGCTGGTTAGCTTCTACCAGTGCAGGAGCCCCAGAGGCTATAAACTTCTCTATATCGCCTTTGGCACTCGCGCGGTAAGTATTGGCGTGACTGATAAGCTGTTGGTTGAAAGCCTCTAAGGTAGGAGGGAGGGTACCCACATTGTAGCCTTGCTCTTTTAGTTGGTGCAAGAAGCGGAATAACGACGCTTCCACCTCTAAGCCTTGAGCCGCGGCAGGGGTAAGCCCTACGCCTTTAAAATAGACGATAGCCACCTTTTTATCGGCATTAGCTTTGTGCTTGAGGGTCGTGAAGTTATGCACTATCTTGGCGAACTTCTCTGCGCGGTTTTTGATAGTGTTCAAAAAGTAATAACCGTCTTTGTTTTGCTCTTGGGCAATGACTACATACGGGTAAAGCGCTCCATCGAGTTCGGGCATTACAATAGTTTGCCCCATAAAGCCTCCCGACATACCCATAGGGTCTTTTTCCCAATCTTCTTTCATCGCTAATACCGATAGACCCGTAAACAGAGGCACATTGTGCGCCTTAGCCCAGTTGGTAAAGCTTTCGGGTTGTCCCATCATCATCTGTCCGTGCGGGAAATAGATTACCGCATCAGGGTTGATAGCTTCAAGGAATTCTATGCGTTTGCTCTGTGCCGTAAAGGGGTATACATTAAGTCCCTCGTTTTGTAGGGTGTTAATCATACCGTTTAGGTGCTCTTTGTTGCCCGCAAAAGGTTCGTGCAATCCAGCTACTATAGCTATGCGGGGCGCTCCTTCTTTGTAATAATGATGCTCGCGTATATAGGCTTCGTAGCTTTTAAGGTCACCAAAAGAGCGCTCGTCATCTAAGTGAAAAAAGACGTTTTCTTTCAGTTCGATAGGGGCACCAGGTTCGGGGGCAAACCATTTTTTATCAATGTATTTGCGTATGTAGCGGGCTAAGTTCTGATAATTATTCTTATTGCCACTCTCTAAGTAGGCGGCTACTTTTTTCAGTTCGGTTTCCGATAGACTACTGATGTCGTTATCCGGATTGGTAACAGCAAAGCTGTGAAAAGGCACACGATTGGCGGCGGCTACCAGCTGGTTGCGCTGCTCATCGCTTATTTTCAAGCCCATACCCCAAACTAATACGAAGTCGTATTTTTTAAGAGTTTCGAGCTTGTCTAACGGCACTTCTTCAAACTTGATAAACTTGTCCTTGTTAGAAAGGGCGATGTTAGAAGCCTGATAACTGATGAAGTTCACCAGTGCAATGCGGGTAGGGCTTATGTATCTACGCCACCCCCAATAACCCCCTAATACTATGATAACGAGGGCTAAAATACTTAAAATCTTTTTTTTCATTATGGTTAGCTTTAGTCCTTTCAGTAGAAGAAGAAAGGCACTTTTGTTTTGAGCCGCAAAGATACGAAATTATTTTGAATTAAAACAAATAAAATATCCTCTTTATAGCTACACTATACAATGGATATACTAACAAGCCAGCTATAGCGAACGATAAGCGAACGATGAGCGAAGGATAAGCGAACGATTATAATTAAAATCTATCCTCTCAATGGGTTAATTATCTCATTTTGTTTTAACAGAATATTGTCAGAATATAAGGTGTTTTTTTTCGATATTCTCAAAGAAAATGTATTTTAATGAAAATACTGCAAGAAAATAAAGTTTTTATTGCTAAATTTATGTACTCTTCTTTTTTTAGTTGCGAAAAAAATAACAGAAAAAGTTTTGAGGTAACATAAAAATATTTATATCTTTGCGCTGTTGTTAATTAAAATATTTAGAAGATGAAATTGAACAGACTTGTGTACGCACTGTTATTAGCATTAATAGTGCACGGCTTCTCCCTCGCACAAGAGCGAGAAGTAAAGGGAACTGTACGCGACTCTAATGGTTTAGAGATGCTCGGCGTGGCAGTAGTGGTAAAAGGCGAGGCTCACGGTACCGAAACGAACCTCGATGGTAAGTATACCATTAGGGTAGCCGATGGCAAGACTCTCGAGTTTTCGTTCTTAGGTATGAAAACCAAACGCTTCAAAGTAAATGGGCAAAGCCGCATAGATGTCGTGATGGAAGAAGAAGCTCAAGAAATTGGTGAAGTGGAAGTAGTGGGCTACGTAACGGTGAAGAAAGACCAGTATGTGGGTACAGCAGCTACTATTGATAAAGAGTCTCTTAAAAGGAAAAGCGTTTCTAACGTGTCTAAGGCTATTGCGGGAGAAGTAGCTGGGGTACGTGTGATTAACTCTTCTGGGCAACCAGGTACTGAGGCTACTATACGGGTGCGCGGGTTTGGTTCAGTAAACGGTAACCGTTCACCACTTTATGTGGTAGATGGGGTACCTTATGAAGGTGCTGTATCTTCAATCAACCCTGATGATATTGAGAGTATGGTAGTACTCAAAGATGCTACTTCTACTTCAGTATACGGCTCACGCGGGGCTAATGGAGTGGTACTCATCACTACCAAAAAAGGACGTGTCGATACATCACGCATACAAGTAGAATCAAAAATAGGGTTTAATATGCGTTTATTGCCTCGTTATGAAACGATTACAAGTCCTGAGCGCTATGCAGAGCTCGGATGGGAAGCTTTGCGTCAAAGTGGGGCACTAACACAAGCTAAAAACCCAGCAGCTTTTACAAGAGCTGGTTATGCTAGTCCAGCTGATTACGCTAGCAAAAATTTATTTGGCAAATTAGGTATTGCTCCTAAATATAATATGTGGAATGTGGCGGGGGCTAATCTTATCAATCCTGCTACAGGTAAAATAAACGATGGGGTAACCCGCAAATACGACCCAGAAGATTGGGGTGACTACGCTTTCCAAACAGCCGTGCGCAGCGAGTACAATGTAAGTATGAGCGGAGGTAGTGGCAAAACCACTTATTATACAGGTTTTGGTTACCTTAAAGATGATGGATATGCTATCAATTCTGGTTTTGAGCGTTATACAGGTCGCCTTAACTTGGGCTATCAGCCTAAAAGCTGGCTTAAAGGAGAGTTTAACTTAAGTTATGCTCATACTAAAACTAAAGCTAACGGACAAACTTCTGACTCTAACAGCTTGTTCTGGTTTACTGATAACATTCCTTCTATCTATCCGTTATTCTTGCGCGATAGCAATGGTGATAAAGTAGATGACCCTCATTACGGAGGGTATCAATACGACTTTGGTAAAGGGCGTGGTTTTGGAGCGCTTACCAATGCCGTGGCACAAGCTACTTACGATAAGAAAGATAGAACACGCAATAACGTGCTTGGTAATGTATTCCTTCGTGCTGATATAGTAAAAGGACTTACTTTCGAAACTCGTTTGGGGGGTGAGTATTTTAATAATGCTTATAATAACTATACTAACCCTTACTATGGTAGTTCAGCAAGCCAGAATGGTAGCCTTAGCAAAACCCGATATGAATTGCTTAACTACACTTTCTTGCAAATGTTGCGTTACTCTCAACAATTTGCCAAACACAATTTACAAGCCTTTGTAGCGCACGAAAGTACTACTTTTGATTATTATATTCTGAGTGGAGGTAAGAGTGGTTTGGTAGACCCTAAAGGTACAGAGCTCGAAAACGCTATCAAATTAAACAGTTTTACTTCTTATATCCATAACTATCGATTGGAAAGTTATTTCAGTCAGCTGCTATACGATTACGAAGGTAAATACTTGTTCTCAGGTTCGTTGCGCCGCGATGGTACTTCGCGTTTCTTGAACCACAAATGGGGTACTTTTGCTTCAGTTGGTTTAGGATGGGTAGTGAGCAAGGAAAACTTCTTAAAAGAGAAAGAATGGTTGCCTTACTTCAAACTCAAAACCAGCTATGGTACTGTAGGCGACCAAGAGGTAGGTAGTGGCAATGCCTCTTACTACTCAGGCTATGATGTGTACGATTTGGGCAGCTTTATGGGCTTGCCTTCAGCAGTGTTCAACCGTATAGGCTACCCCGACCTTACTTGGGAAAAAGCTAAAATATTCCAAGTAGGAGCTGAGTTTACTTTCCTAAAATCGCGTGCTATCGAGTTGCAATTAGATTATTACCACAAAACTACCGATAATTTGGTATTCGACAGTCGTTTAGCACCTTCTAGTGGTAATGGCCTTTGGAAAGTAAATGATGGTAAATTGGTGAACAGTGGTTTTGAGTTCAACTTACAAACGCACGTGGTTAATACTAAAGACTGGCGCGTAGATGTAGGGGTAAACGGCGAACTACTCAACAATAAGCTTACCCAAATGCCTTATGATAAATCGATAAAAGGTGAAAAAATCATAGATATATCAGGTATTTTTGGTAGAAGCAAAGGGCACTCGCTCTATGATATTTACACACAAGAATATCGTGGGGTAAACCCTCAAACAGGGGCTGCCCAATGGACAATGCACTATGCCGATAATAATAACAATGGTACCTATGACAATGGTGACGAGGCTATCGCTTCATTGCACGAATATCAAGCCAAATATCCTAACGCTAATATAAAAGAAAAGCTAACAGAAGATTATAGCCAAGCTACCCAAAAATATATAGGCAAAAGTGCTATACCCGATGTACGTGGGGCGTTTAACTTCAATGTAGCATACAAAGGGCTTTCGCTTAGTGCGCAGTTATTGTACAGCTTAGGCGGTTATGCTTACGATGGGGTATATGCAGCCTTGATGGGTAATGAAAAAATAGGAAGTAATAACTGGCATAAAGATATAGAAAACCACTGGAAACAGGCAGGTGATGCTACTGATGTGCCAAGATTGACATCAAACTACGGCAATGATGGTCTGGCTAACAGCACTTCATCACGTTTCTTAACTAAAACAGATTACTTGGCACTTAATAATGTTACCTTGGCTTATAGCTTAGATAAAAAGGTATGTCAGACTATAGGGTTTGAAGGTTTAACCTTTACCTTAGCAGGTGATAACTTATGGTTAGCTACAGCTCGTAAGGGCTTTAACCCTACCACTTCAGAATCAGGTAATTCTGCTCGTTATACTTACTCACCTTTATCAACCTTTACTTTAGGGGTAAAAGCAACTTTTTAAACAGAACGCACTATGAAAAAGATATTAACATTTAGTATATTATCGGCAGTAGCTTTCAATCTTACTGCTTGTAAAAAAGATTTTCTTAACACCTCACCTACAGAGGTAGTATCTACAGCCCCTGCTGATGTGCGCCTTAATGGTTTATACCTAATGACCTACCAAACAGGTACAGGAGGTACTTCTGGGCATACAGACTTTGGGCAAAAAAACGTAGATATTTGTACCGATATGCTCTGCGGCGATATGGCGCTGTTGGCAACAAATTATCATCAGTATCAAGATGTTGCCAATTTAAAAGCGACCCAACAACCAAGTGATAATTATAACTATATCCCTTGGCGTTATTACTATCGTTTGATATACGAGGCTAACAAGTCGATAGCCGAGTTGGCAAGCCCTAAAAACAATAGCGAGAAGTATACTTTGGCACAGTTTCGTGCGCTACGTGGTTATGCTTATTTTTATCTAATGCAGATATTCACCACTAAGTACGAACCAGATTCAAGAACTAACTCTATACCACTCTACACTACCGCCGATATAACTAGCAAACCGAGAGTAAAACAATCGGAAGTGTATGCCCAAATAATAAGCGATTTAGAATTTGCGGTTACTAACCTTGCTGGGTTTACGCGTAGCAAAAAAGGTATGATTGATAAATATGTAGCAGAAGGCTTGCTAGCCTATACCTACGCAGCTATGGGCAATAACCAAAAAGTAGCCGACTTAGCACAAGATATCGTCAATAATAGTGGCTACCCACTTACTACTCGCGAACAAATTTTTTATGATACTACTACTAAAAAAGGTGGTGGTTTTAATGATGTAGAAACTAAAAGCTGGATGTGGGGGGTTGACCTTATCACTGAAAACAGTTTTGATTTAATATCGTGGTGGGGTATGATAGATATCTATACTTATAGCTATGCTTGGGCTGGAGATGGTAAAGCTATGGACGACAAATTATACGCCCAAATACGCACTAATGATATCCGTAAAAAGCAGTTTGATGAAGAATTGCTTCCTTCTAACAAGTTCTTTTCACCTGATAGAGTGATAGGAGGGCAACGAAAAATTTCTACTGACTATATATATATGCGGGTAGATGAGTTTTACTTATTAGCAGCAGAAGCCTTGGCTAAGTTAGGGCAAGATGCACAGGCTAAAACTATCTATAAAAAGCTTTTGAAATTGCGCTATCCTGAGGCAACTGCTACTACTGATATAGCCTATGTAGATGCGCTTACTAATGCACAGTTGCAAGACGATATCTACCTCAATACTCGTATAGAGTTATGGGGGGAAGGCAAAAGCTACTTTGCTATGAAGCGCAACCACAAAACAATAGAAAGAGGTAGTAACCACGTAGAGGAAAAGAATACAACTTTTAGCTACGACAATCCACGCCTTACCTTTGCTATTCCTCAGAATGAAAGTATTAATAACTTGAATTTGTAAAAGATTCTATATACACAACCAAGAACTGCCCCCAATAAAGGGGCAGTTTTTTATTTAGGGTAATTTGCGAATTGCTAATTGTTTTGTACCTTTGCCAAAAATACAGAATAATCACTATTAAAACCTATAAGATGAATGCTAAATATAGGTTCTTATAACCCCTAACATCTAATACAAAAGTGGAAAACATACAAACTATAAAGCAGCGATTTGGTATTATTGGCAATGACCCTAAGCTAAATCGTGCCCTCGAAAAAGCTGCTCAAGTAGCCCCTACTGATATTTCGGTATTAGTAACTGGCGAAAGCGGTGTGGGTAAAGAGGCTATCCCTAAGATTATCCACTCGCTATCACTCAGAAAACACGGCAAATATATAGCGGTAAACTGTGGCGCCATTCCCGAAGGTACTATCGACTCAGAGCTCTTCGGTCACGAAAAAGGGGCTTTTACAGGAGCGACTGCTACTCGTAATGGCTATTTTGAAGAGGCTGACGGCGGTACTATCTTCCTCGATGAGGTAGGTGAGTTACCTCTTACTACCCAAGTGCGACTGTTGCGTGTGCTTGAGAATGGTGAGTTTATAAAAGTAGGCTCTTCAGTAGTGCAGAAAACCAATGTGCGCATAGTAGCCGCTACCAATGTCAATATGCAAGAGGCTATTAAGAAAGGGCGTTTTCGCGAGGATTTATATTATCGTCTTAGCACTGTAGAAATACATCTGCCGGCTCTGCGCGAGCGCAAGGATGATGTGCATTTGCTCTTCCGCAAGTTTGCTTCAGACTTTGCTAATAAGTATAAGATGCCGCCTATTAGGTTGACTGATGATGCGGTGCAGCTGCTGGTAAACTATCGTTGGAGCGGCAACATACGTCAGCTGCGCAACGTAGCGGAACAAATATCGGTATTAGAACAGAAACGAGATATCAGTGCCGCGATATTGCGCAGTTACCTGCCTGATGAGGGGGCGCAACTGCCTTCAGTAGTGCCGCAGCACAATAGGTCAGAAACAGACTTTAGTAACGAACGCGAACTGCTCTACAAGGTGCTTTTCGATATGAAAAGCGACCTAAACGACCTGAAGAAACTCACCCTTGAGTTGTTAGAAAACGGCAATTCGGCACAGGTACAGCAAGACAATCAGGTGCTTATACATCGTATCTACGGCGACCCTAATAAGATGAAAGACCCTACACCATCGCCTTATACAGTGATACCGGTACAGCCGATTGATAAAGAACCGCTGATTCACGAGGATAGTTATGATTATGAAGAGGCTGCCGAAGAAGAGCGTTTCTCGCTTCAAGATCAGGAGCGTGAGATGATTATTAAACTATTAGAACGCAATGACGGCAAACGCAAAGAGACTGCTAAAGCCTTAGGCATTTCTGAACGCACTCTCTATCGCAAAATAAAGCAGTACAATCTTGATAATTAGTAAATTACTATGAAAAAGGTGTTATTTTTTTTACTTTTCTTGGCTTGTAATAGGGGCTATACGCAGCTTTCTGTAGTAACAGGTTACGATTACATCGGTAGAAATACCTTTCATACAGGGCTTGCTGCCGATATCGATATTTCTGACCACTGGGGGGCTCTCCTCACCACTGGAGTGCATCTTACTGGCTATGAAGGGAGTACGCGAGGTATCTTTGAAGCTACAGGGGCTATAAGCTATAATAGAATATTCGCAGGAGCTACTTGTACCCCTTATTCGGTTATCCCTAAAATAGGAGTGGGGCAAAAAGATTTGTATTTATATGTGGGCTATGCTATTCCTACCAAAGACCATTCGCCTTTAGATAAAGGTGTGGCGGTAGGGATAAATATAAATCCGCTCTATGTACTGATGTTGCCCCTTGCGCTAATTATTGGTGACCCACTAAAATAAATTAGCCTATTAACTCATCAATAAATTATTAATATGAAATCATATAAAATAGGCATTATAGGGCTCGGTTATGTGGGTTTCCCCTTAGCGTGTTTGTTTGCCAAAAAATATCCTACGGTGGGCTATGACCCTTATCAGGAGCGAGTGGCACGTTTGTCTGAGGGGGTAGATGTTACTAACGAAATTAGTACGGAGGTGATACAAGCGCGCCTGAGTACCCATCTGCGCTGTACCGCTACCCCTAATGAGCTGCGCGACTGCAATGTGTATATAGTGGCGGTACCTACCCCTATAGACCTCTATCAGCAGCCTGATCTTACGGCTTTGCGCGAAGCAAGTAGTACAGTGGGCAGCTTGCTAAAGCAGGGCGATATCATTATTTATGAATCGACTGTTTACCCTGGGGTTACCGAAGAGGTATGCGTGCCTATACTCGAACAGACGGCTGGGCTCACCTTTAACAGAGATTTTTATGTGGGCTACTCGCCAGAGCGTATTAACCCTGGAGACAAACAACACACGGTAGAGAATATCTGCAAAATAACCTCAGGCTCTACTCCTGAAATAGCCAGAGAAATAGATGCTCTCTATAACTCGGTACTCATAGGAGGAACTTACCTCGCTTCGTCTATCAAAGTAGCCGAAGCAGCCAAAGTGATAGAGAATGCTCAACGCGATGTGAATATCGCTTTTATGAACGAGATAGCTAAGATTTTCAATATTTTAGACATCGATACGAATGCAGTAATAGATGCTGCCAGCAGTAAGTGGAACTTTTTGCCTTTCCGCCCAGGGTTGGTAGGGGGGCATTGTATAGGGGTAGACCCTTACTACCTTATTCAGAAAGCAAAGCTACACGGAGTATCGCCCCGCCTGATGATGGAAGCCCGCAAAACTAACGACTCGATGGGGGGCTATATAGCTTACCAGATTATCAATCAGTTGTGTTTGCGTGGGTTACCAGTGAAGGATAGCAGAGTATTGCTGCTGGGTTTTACCTTCAAAGAAAACTGTCCTGATACACGCAATACTAAGGTGATAGACATCTACCGCACACTACAACATTTTACTGATAACATTACGGTGTACGACCCCTTTGCTAATGCCGAACGCGTGGCTGAAGAATACGGTTTGACACTTACTACCGAGCTGGCGCAACTCCCTACAGATAATGATGTGGTAGTGCTATGTGTGCCTCACCAGTGTATTCTTCAAACAGATGTGTGTCAATACCTCAAACCAGAGGGAATTATTTATGATGTAAAAGGCAAGTTGCCCCTTTCGGAGCGCACCTATAGGCTTTAATAATTAAAAATTGGCATACTTTTTGAGTGTTTCTAAAAAGAATACAAAAACTAATTGATAATGAAAAGAATAGTGTGGTGTATG
>NZ_KN389998.1:28646-46572 GCF_000213295.2 Capnocytophaga sp. oral taxon 329 str. F0087 | reverse complement strand
AAAATATCAGGTTCGTTATATTGGTCTGCAATCTCTATACTTTTTTTCAGTAAGTCGCAAATATCCATTATAAAGTTACTTAAACTTTTTTTCATCTCCTCCTCTACACCATTAAAAACTTGAGTATAACCTCCACTTACACAATTAAAATCTGGGGATTCATTCTTAAGTCTTTCGATTACTGGTACATTTTTTGCACCTTTTATATTTGCAATTAATGATGCCATTTTTATTATTTTTTACGTTTAACAAATTTTTCTAATTACTATTTCTATTCAACTCTCACTATAAAGCTGTTCCAGTATACCATTCTTCTATTTGATATCTTTTCAACAAAAAATGGAAACTCAGAATACTTTTTATAGGTCTATTACTTTTAATTTTAAAAGATATAGTACTTTTACAATTGTTTGTTTGCTAAGATTAGGGAGAGGAAAAAGTGCTTTTATCCTCTCCCTTTTATGTTCTTTGTAATAAATGTATTACACTATTTTTTGAAGTGCTGCAAACTCTTCTTCTGTAAGGCTTTCACTATATAATCCCTGTGTTTGCCAAAGACCACTTTCCTTAACCTTTGGTTCAGTAGAAAAATTACCTAACCACCCGTCAGATACTTTTATTTCACCTGCTTTGGCTGCATTAGAAAGAGTTCCAATGAGTTTTTTCTCCCATTTTTTACGATCTTTTTCCTCTTCTACTGCAAAAACCACAAAAGTTATTTTTTCTCTAATGTGAGCTACAGCTTCCTCAGTTATTTGTGCTTCAAGTACAGAATCTACTTTCCCTGCCACTCTTTCCTGCGCTTCTTTTGCAGTGGCATTTACATTCCAAACTTCAAAATAAGGATTATTTTCCTTATTTAGTAAAGCATCACCCACTCTTTGGAGAAAAATGCTACGGTTTTTGTTTTCGTTTACATAATGTTCTTCTAAGCGTTTGAATAGGTTGTTGTCACCATTGTGAGTTCCTACTCTCACTATACGATCTAAACCTTCAAAAGTTTCTCCTTCCTCAAACATTACATAAATGCCATTAGCTGGAATTTGTTGTTTTTCCGCTTCAAAAGGATAACTAAAACGTTCAAGCGAGTTAAATAACTCGTGTAATCTCAATGTTAATGATTTCTGCATACTATTTAAATTATGATTTTCAAATGTTAAATATTGTAGTCGTTGACCTATCCTCATCCCTTTTAAAGGAAGTTCAATATTTGTCAAACAATCCTTAATAGGTTCTATATATTTTTCACCTGCCAAGATAATAAATTTATCTTCCTGAAGATCAGCAACCTCTCTTAATTGCTCTATAACCTTTGCTCCCCAAGCTGTTCTATCTTCCTTACGCATTCTATTAAGCGTTTCATTGTAAGGATCTATCACTTTATCAAGAGGCAATAAATGATGCTTAGCCGAAAGTATATAGATAGCATCATCAGTTACTAATTTTTTAGCATATGCCAAACTTTTTCTAAATAAAGGGCTTTTATACATCCCTTCTGCTACTACCGCTGTATTTTCTTTCTGAGAAACACACGAAATAAGTACAATTGTTTTCATTTTTTGCTATGTTTTAAATATTCAACCAATTTATTGTTTTTACTATATATCATACAAAAACACTCTTTAGTTACTATTTTTTAGTAAATTTATTTTTATTCTAAATATAACATATCGTATAACTCTCAGTTTTTCAGCATAATAAACGTTTTACTTTTATATACTTTAAACTAAAAAATTTCAGTACAAATCTATACCTGCCTGCAAAAATAAAAAATGTAATCCTTTACAAACTTAAATTTCCCCCGCTGGCGCAAGCTTGCAGCTTGTGCCCAATTCAAAATTCATAATTCAAAATTCTCTCCCCGTCCCACCTGTCCCACTCGTCTCACTCGTCTCACTTGTCCTACTCGTCCTACTTGTCCCACTAGTCCCACTAGTCTCACCTGTCCCACTCGTCTCACCTGTCTCACTCGTCTCACCTGTCCCACTTGTCCCCCCCTTATTAATTTTCAGCCGCAAATCTACACCCTCCCCAAAAAATATAAAAGTCCAATATTTTCCAATTGAAGTGTAAAAGTTTTGTCCAAATTTGTACAAATAAAGTTTTTATTATATTTTTGCTGCCCAGAAATTTTTTCTTTTACCCCTTCCCTTTACATTAGATATAAGAACACTATAGGATGAGCGAAGGTTGAGCGAAGGATAAGCAAAAGATGAACATCTAATCATCATATAAAAATCAGAAAAATATCCTATCAAAATGAATTACCAAGAGCATATTATACGACTACAAACAGAAGTAAATCGCACTTTTGGGCGCACCGTTACCTCTATGTTCGATTTTGAACTATTAGCCGAAAAAATACACCTTTCTACCCAAACACTACGCCGCTTTTATGGCAAAATCGATAAGGACAAACAGCTGAGCGCCGCAAGCCTCAACCTAATTTGTCAGTACATAGGTTTTGCTGACTGGGAGAGTTTTTGTGTCCAACCCGATACCCCTAAGGTGAATGTTCACGAGCTTATCAACGCTTTCTACGATACCGTTGCTTACTCTGGGGCTACTTTCTTCGACCCCAAGCTGCGCGACACCCACGAGGCGTATGCCGAGCTTATCATCAAAGACCTACCTTATGCCTATACTTTTTTAGAGCGTTATAAAGCCTACCCCGTTATCACCCAATCGCTCTACCCGTGGTTCCCTTACTACGACCAAATGGCACAGCGCAGCTATGTCCAGCTTATCGAAGCCTACTTAGCTACGGAGCCTTTAAAGCACTTACGCGTTTGTCAGAACTCTTTCCTTGCATATGGGGCGTTTTGCGCCGCAAACGGAGGAAGAAAGCAAGTGCTTACTGAAGTAGAAAAATACGTCAAAAACGCCGATAAACACATAGATTCGATATATCGAGACTACCCCGACAGTTTCTTTCATTATCCCGAAACGCGCTATACTATTGCTAAGGTAGCACAAGCATATCTGCAAGGCAATGAGCAAGAGGCTACTAGGGTAGCCGAAGCCGCCCTAATCCGCAACTCACATACTGAGCCGTTATACGTTTTTGGCGAGTATTTCCAGACGCCCGACATATTAGTATCTAAGCTCTGCAATGCCCTTATATGGATGGGAAAAATAGATTTTGCAATAGAGATTTACAGTACTTATAGCGAGAAACTTTTCTCAACGGAAGACCCAGTAGAGCATCAGTCGAAGAACTTTGTATATGAACGCGACACTAATTTTGCCGCACAGACTGTAGAGATGATGCACCTTTTCGATGAGAGAATTCCGCTTTTAGAATCGAAACGACAACCGCATTGGAAGACGCAACATTATGAAGAAATACAGCAATGGCTTATAGCGCTAAAACGGACTGAGAAGCAGAAGTTTTCCGAGCGAAGAGCTATCAAAGAACATCTTTATAGTTTAGGGAAGAAGCTAAATTATGGAATAGTAGAAAGCCTAATTGAAAGATTCAGTTAGATGAAATTACAATAGACAGTTGTTTATTTCAGAAAAAGTAGTATCTTTGCACTTGTAAAATCTTTTTAAGAGATGTAGGCAGAGGGCTGCAACCCCCTGCCTAACCCCTAAAATAACTTTCTTAGCATTTTCTTTAGTGAAAAGCTAATAAGCATTTCAAAGGATTTAAACTTAATTTGGATTACTAAGTTCATCTCTTAAAATAATTTCAAAGAACTTGCCCTCTTTGCATAGGCATTATTGACTTTCAATAACGTTGCAAAGATAAGAAGTTTCTCTAAAAGATTAGAAAACTTTAACAAAAAAAGCACCGCTTAGCTATCTAAGCGGTGCTTTTTTATCTATTAACGCAAGTTTATATAAGGTTTGTGATACCTTAAACCTTATAACTAAACACTAAAAGTCGTAAGTACCTATTCCCCCTTTGGAGGGGGCAAGGGGGAGGTTTTATTACTCAAGGGCTACCTCCTACGAAGCGCTTTCTATTGCTTCAGCAATTCATTTAGTCGGGCAATTTCATCGCGGTATTGGGCAGCTTTCAGAAAATCGAGGTCTTTAGCGGCGGCCTCCATAAGTTTGCGGGTCTCCTTAATTTTCTTCTCTATCTCTTTGGCTGTCATATATACTGCCTGAGCTTCTGCCGCTTGCCTGTGAGCAAACGAAGGGTCATAATGAAACTCGGTAATCGGACTCTTGCTAAGGCTGTTCTCTATCTTCTTTTGTAGCGGTTGTGGGGTAATGCCGTGTGCTTTGTTGTAGTTCATTTGCTTTTCACGGCGATAGTTAGTGTCGTCAATGGTGCGCTGCATACTGTCGGTTATCTTGTCGGCATACATTATAGCCTTGCCATTTACGTTGCGCGCCGCCCGTCCTACCGTTTGGGTAAGCGAACGCGTAGAGCGTAAAAAACCCTCTTTATCGGCATCGAGAATAGCCACAAGCGACACTTCGGGCAAGTCCAAGCCCTCGCGGAGGAGGTTTACTCCTATGAGTACATCAAAAAGCCCTTTGCGGAGGTCTTGCATAATCTCTACCCGCTCCAAAGTATCGACATCGCTGTGTATATAACGGCAACGCACCCCTATACGAGTAAGGTATTTGGTGAGTTCCTCAGCCATACGCTTGGTAAGGGTCGTTACGAGTATGCGCTCGTCTTTCTCTACGCGTACTTGTATTTCTTCCACAAGGTCATCTATCTGATTTTGGCTTGGGCGGACTTCTATCTCGGGGTCGAGCAGCCCTGTAGGGCGTATCACCTGCTCTACATACACCCCTTGCGCTTTCTGTAGCTCGTAGTCAGCAGGGGTGGCACTCACGTATATCACTTGGTTTTGGAGGGCTTCAAACTCTTCAAACTTCAGCGGACGGTTATCCATAGCTGCCGGCAACCTAAAGCCGTATTCTACCAAGTTTTCCTTCCTACTGCGATCGCCCCCATACATAGCGTGTACTTGGGGCATCGTAACGTGGCTTTCGTCTATTACCATCAAGAAATCATCAGGGAAATAGTCGATAAGACAGAACGGACGCGTACCTGCTTCGCGACCGTCTAAGTAGCGCGAGTAGTTCTCAATACCAGAGCAATAGCCCAATTCGCGTATCATCTCGAGGTCAAACTCTGTGCGCTCTTTCAGCCGTTTCGCTTCCAAAGCTTTACCCGATGCTTCAAAAAACTCTACTTGTTTCATCAGGTCTTGCTGAATGTTCCATATCGCCTTCTGAAGTATATCCGGCGAGGTAACGAACATATTAGCAGGGTAGATATTGAGGCTCTCGTAGTGGTCTAATATATGATTGGTAGTGGGGTCGAATTGTTCTATTTCTTCAATTTCATCACCAAAGAAGTGAATGCGGAAGGCGTTATCGTCATACCCTGGGAAAACGTCTAACACATCACCTTTGATACGGAAATTACCGTGCCTAAAGTCAGCCGTAGTACGGGCATAGAGGCTCTGCACAAGGCGGTGCATCAGCTTAGTGCGTGGCAATATATCGCCCCGCTTGATAGTGATAACGTTCTTCTGAAATTCCACAGGGTTACCGATACCATACAAACACGACACTGAGGCGACCACCAGCACATCACGCCTGCCCGATAGTAAGGCAGAGGTAGTACTGAGGCGCAGCTTTTCTATTTCATCATTGATAGAGAGGTCTTTTTCGATATAAGTACCTGTGGTAGGAATATAGGCTTCGGGCTGGTAGTAATCGTAGTACGACACGAAGTATTCCACCGCATTATTGGGGAAAAAAGCCTTAAATTCGGAGTAAAGTTGGGCAGCAAGAGTTTTATTATGAGCTAATACAAGGGTAGGGCGTTGTATCTTCTCTACCACATTAGCGATAGTAAAAGTCTTGCCCGAGCCTGTAACGCCCAATAGCACTTGGTATTTATCGTCTTTTTCAATACCCTCTACAAGCTGTTGTATCGCTTGGGGCTGGTCGCCCATAGGGGCAAAATCGGAAACTATAGAGAATTTCATTTTTAGTCGTTAGGTATTAAATTTAATAGCCATATCGGTTGCCCCAATGTTTTTTCAGATACTCTCTTAGGGCATTTTCGCGAGGGTTATCAGAGGGCTCGTAGAAAGTCTCTCCTTGCAATTCGTCAGGTAGGTAATCCTGAAAAGCGAAATTGCCCTCGTAGTCGTGGGCGTATTGATAGTCTTTGCCATACCCCAGCTCTTTCATCAGCTTAGTAGGGGCATTGCGTAGGTGTATAGGCACTGATAGGTCGCCTGTTTGTTTTACCACCTGTTGTGCCTTGTTGATAGCCTTGTACGAAGCGTTGCTCTTAGCCGATGACGCCAAATAAATAGCACACTGACTCAGTATAATGCGGGCTTCAGGATAGCCGATGGTGGTAACTGCCTGAAAGGTATTGTTAGCCAAAATCATAGCCGTAGGATTGGCATTACCTATATCTTCAGAAGCCAAAATGAGCATACGGCGCGCGATGAACTTCACATCTTCGCCCCCTTCTATCATTCGCGCTAACCAATAGACCGCCCCATTAGGGTCGCTACCTCGTATCGACTTGATAAACGCCGAAATAATATCATAATGCTGCTCGCCCGTTTTGTCGTATAGCACCGTGTTCTTCTGCACGAGGTGTAGCACACTATCGTTAGTTATTACTACGGACTGTCCTTCGGGGGTAGCATTCACAATAAGCTCAAAAGTATTGAGCAACTTGCGCCCGTCACCACCCGATAGTTTTAGCAGCGCTTCAGTTTCTTTTAGCTGTATATCTTTAGTCTTTAGCACGCTATCTTTAGCGATAGCGTTTTGTAGTAATTGCTCTAAATCCTTGCGCTCAAAAGCATTGAGTATGTACACTTGGCAACGCGATAGCAGCGCAGGAATCACCTCAAAACTGGGGTTTTCGGTAGTAGCCCCAATAAGGGTTATCCAGCCTTTTTCTACCGCCTGTAGTAGTGAGTCTTGTTGCGTTTTATTGAAACGGTGAATTTCGTCTATAAAAACAATAGGGTTTTGAGTGGTGAAGAGTCCCCCGCTTTGTTTGCTTTGCTCAATGACCTCGCGCACCTCTTTAATGCCCGAACTAATAGCACTGAGGGTATAGAAAGCGCGATTACTCTGATGAGCAATGATGTTTGCCAAAGTCGTTTTGCCAGTACCAGGAGGCCCCCAGAAGATAAGCGAGGGCAAGAAGCCACGCGCTATCTGTTGGCTCAAAGCACCCTGCGTGCCTACCAAATGTTCTTGTCCCACATAGTCTTCAAGCGTAGTGGGACGCATACGTTCTGCAAGTGGCGTCATCTGATTAACAATTATTTAGTAGCTCCCACCCCTACTACTTCATCATAGAGAGCACCAGGAGCGCGATAATATACTAATATGATATACGTATTTTCGGTTTGATAGAAGTTACCCCCTATCTCATTGAAGTCTATAGTGCGCCCCTCTTTGGTAGCGAACTTATAGTTGTAAAAACCCTGTTTGAGCAGTACTTCCCCTTTGAAAAGACCGTCTTTTTCATCATAGGTAAGTTTGTATTCGTCTCGAAGCTCATAGTTGCTAAACTTGCCATATACATACACCTCTTTGCCCCAAAAAGTCGATTTGCCTTCTAAGGCAAAATGCACTTGGGTATAGTCAGCTTCGTTGGCAGGGTTAGCCCCATTGACAGTAGTGATAAGGAAGTCGCCATTGATGTCGGGGTAATAAGTATAGACACTATTAGCGCGACTGACATTAGTAAAAAGATAACTGCCTACAAGGCGATCGCGAGTAAAACGCGCAATACCTGAAGCTGCTACGCGTATATCTTTGCTGTCGAAGTAGAAATACTCATTACCTGCCCAGAAAGCCGTCTCACGGTCGTAGCGATATACCAGCTCATTGCCGATGATATATTGCGGTTTAAGCCCCGTGATAGCGGTATCCCAACGGTAATTTTGCAGCACAGCCACCTTTACGGCTACTTGCGGATTATCGAGTCTGAAATCTTTCTGATTGATGGTGAACTGTACCATCTGCTGCGTATCGTAGTATTTTAGGTCACGAGCGCGCTTTACCTCAGCCGGCACGTTTACCTGAGGAGTATAGACCACAAACCGACGCGAAAAGAGTTCAGTGCCATAGCTGTCGGTTATAGAGAGTATGTAGTTGCCACTGAGGGTCAGTTGGGTAAGTTCATTAGGGAAAGTAAGTCGGTAGTGCGAATAGCTCTGTAGAGTGCCATAAGAGTTGCTCTCAGGCTGTATCGGCTGATTGTCAATCCCTTTTAGGTATTCGCTTTTCATCAGAGAAGAAACCGACCAATCGGCATTGCAATGGGTAATTTTATAGTAGTAAGTCTCCTCATTCCCTCCGAGGTCGTCAAACTGTAGGCTAAACGACTCATTGCGGCGCACAATAGGAAATTGGTTCTTATCATTGCCATCGGCTTTAAAGATAATCGTTTTTATATAATCAGGGGGCGTTTTCTCCACTAACACCTCCTGTGAGAGCATCGCCCAAGGAAATAAAAATATTAAAAGGAGCTTTTTCATATTTTTCTATTTACTAATTTATGAATTTGCTAATTGACAAATTGGCAAATCAGGTGCGTAGGCAGTCCCATTACGTTGTTATAAGAGCCCTCAATAGAGGTTACCCCTATATGTCCAATCCATTCTTGTATGCCGTAAGCGCCTGCTTTGTCAAAAGGCTTATATTTTTCAATATAGTGCGTTATCTCCTTATCGGTAAGCTCTCTAAAAGTTACTTTTGTAACGCAGTGATGCGTACCCTGAGCGTCATTGGTAGTAAAACACACCGAGGTAATCACCTCGTGGGTCTTACCTGAGAGCGAACGCAACATCGCAAAGGCATCGGCAGCATCTTTGGGTTTGCCAAGAGCTTTGCCCTCATGCCACACAAGGGTATCTGAGGTCAGCAGCACACAGTTAGGAGGTATTTCGCCTTCAAAAGGCGTGGCCTTTAGCTCTGCCAAATAATCAGTGATTTGCTCGCGCTGCAAATGAGCGGGATAGGTCTCTTCTACCGGTTTGAGCACTACCTCATAGGGTATATCTAATTCTCTTAGGAATTGCTGACGCCGCGGTGAGCCTGAGGCTAAGATTATTTTTTTCATTATTACTCTTTTTACTGGTTGATATAAAACTTCTGCCCCAGATAAGGCTTTAGGTATTCGTGTTCGAGACTCTTTTCGAGCATTTGTCGCTCAAAATCGCAGCGATATACCTCTCCTTTTAGGTATTTCTCTATCATTAGCGAGGCAATAGGTCCTGCTACACGCGCTCCGTAATAACCATTTTCAACAAAAACCGCTATGGCTATCTTAGGGTCTTCTACAGGCGCCAAAGCTACAAATATAGAGTGGTCGGTTAGCTGCATACGCTTGCCATTTACCCTGATAAAGTTCTCCGCCGTCCCTGTTTTAGCCGCAATATTTATGCCATCTATCTGGGTACGTCGTGCGGTACCAGCTAAGTACGCCATATTCATTCCTCTGATGATAGGGTCGAAATGTTTAGGGTCGATGGTAGTATGTTTGGGCACCGTATATTCCTTAAAAGGAGTTACCTTATTGTCTATCTTCTTCACAATGTGAGGAGTGTAGTAATAGCCCTTATTAGCTATGGCTGCCATTACATTGGCAAGCTGTATAGGGGTGGTGAGTATCTCGCCCTGCCCAATAGCGTTAGAAATGTTAGAAGTGCCATTCCACCGCCCTTTGCCGTATTGTTTGTTGTAGAGGTTGATGTCGGGCACCTTCCCAGGGGTACCTGTAGGCAAATCAGAACCTAAGAAGTTACCGAGCCCAAAACTCTTCACGTGGGCAGTCCATTTTTCCATTCCCACTTCCGAAGAAGTTTTCATATCGATAGCCCGCTTATAAGTATTGGCAAAATAGGCGTTGCACGATAGGGCAATACCGTATAGCAGGTCGTTCGAACCGCGCCCGCAGTGGCAACGCATTATATGCCCCCCATAGCGATAGCCCCCACCGCAACTGAAAACGCTCTGAGGGGTTATTACCCCCTCTTGCAGCCCTATAAGAGCATTGACCACCTTAAAAGGCGACCCTGGGGGGTACTGCGCCAATAGCGTGCGGTCGTATAAAGGCTTGCCTATGGAGTCGTTATAGAGCGCCGTGTAGTTCTTAGAGCGGTCGCGCCCTACCAACAGACTGGGGTCAAAAGAAGGCGCCGATACCAAAGCGAGTATCTCGCCCGTCTTAGGCTCGATAGCTACTATACCGCCGTGCTTGTGCTGCATCAGCAGTTCGCCATAAGCCTGTAGCCCAATGTCTATGGTCAGTTGTAGCGGTTGCCCCATAATAGGCAAGGTGTCGAGCGCTCCATTTTTATAACGCTCTATCGCCGCATTGTGTTTGTCTTTTTGGAAGTATTGTACCCCTTTTTTGCCGCGCAAAAACTCTTCGTACTGCTTCTCTACTCCACTGCGTCCAATAAGCTCTCCCGCCAGATAGTAAGGGTTCTTCTTCAGTTCCCACTCGTTTACCTCGCTGATGTAGCCCAACACATTACCTGCGTTATGGGTCAGATAGCTGCGCAGCATTCGCTTTTGTATATAAAAACCCTCGAATTTGCGCATCTTCTCTTGTAGCACTGCATAGTCGGTGTTAGAGAGCTGATGCACTATTACTGATGGTTTTTTGCGCGAATAATCTTTGGCTTTCTGTAGTTTTTCGGTGAAATCAGCTTTAGAAAGTTCTAATAAGCTACAAAGTTCGAGGGTATCTAAGTTCTTTACCTCACTGGGTATCACCATCACGTCATAAGCAGGCTGATTAGAGACCAGCAATTCGCCATTGCGGTCGTATATATAGCCGCGCTCAGGATAGTCGTATACCGTTTCGATAGCGATATTGTCGATACCAGAAGTATTCTCATCGTGATAAACCACTTGCAAGAAGAACAGGCGCAAGATTATCACAATGGTTGTAAATAATATGATGAATGGCAACAGAAATTTTCTCATTTTTTACTTTTACTAAACAGATAAATGTATAGCAAACAAACAATGATGGTGAATACTGAGGCACAAATGATTTTTACAAGGGTAATCAGTACGTGATTAAAGTTGAAAATCTCTAAAAAATAGAATAATATGTGGTGTAACACCACCATCAGAGTGGTATAACTAAACACTTTGGTAAACGGATAGGCCAAAAGGTCTAACTCTTGGTACTCAAAATTCTTGCCAAACACAAGGTGCAAGATAGGCGAGCGCCAATAAGCTATAAACACACTACTGGCAGCGTGCAAGCCACCTGTATTAGAAAACATGTCTATACAGAGCCCCAACAAAAAAGCTGTCAGCAGATAGGGTACCCTATTCTCTCTATAAGGAGCTGCCAATAGGTAAACGATGTAAATCATCGGGTTTACATACCCCCAATAAGCTACATTGTTAAAAATAAGCACCTGCAACAATACCAATACTACAAAGAGAAATGTATTTTTTACTATAGGGTGATTCATTTGCTGTCTTGTTTTTCAATTGCCTTTACGGCAGTACGGTCGGTATCTTCTATGATATATACGTAGTCGAGGTTAGACATATCGGTAAAAAGCTGTACATCGATAATGTAAGTATTATCGTGCTGACTTTTCTGATAATGTACTATTTTGCCAATAGGTATCCCTTTAGGGAAGATGTTAGACATTCCCCCAGTTACTATAGTATCGCCGTATTGTATAGGCGCAATATTAGGCACTTCCAATAGCTGCACTTTATTCAATGATTGGGCATCCCAATGTAGCGAACCGAAATGGCGGGTGCGTTTTATCATCGCATTAAGGGCTGATTTAGTGTTTAGCACACTCTGCACGGTAGCAAATCGCCCTGAGGTATTCTCTACTATCCCCACAATCCCTTGTGGAGAGACTACCCCCATATCTTGCTTCACTCCGTCATTGCTACCTTTGTCTATCGTTAAATAGTTTTTGTGCAATCTGAAGCTATTCTTTATCACATTGGCAGTAAGCACCTTAAAGCGCAAGGTATCAGCGTGAGCAAAGGTAAGCGAATCGGTATGAGATAAGCTACTAACCTGCTGCTGTAGCTGCAATAACTCTTTGCGAAGGGTGCGATTTTCCTCGCTAAGCAACTCGTTTTGGCTTCTGAGGTTGAAATACTGCGCCCAATAGTTAGAAAAGCCGTACAGTTTGCCACTAATAGCATTAGCCGAATGCAGATAAGCACTCTGCGAATAGTAATTACTTTTGAATACTAAGCTAATAGACAGCCCAAAGAGTAGCAAAAACAGTAAGAAGTCCCTCGAACGAATAAAGAACTGTATGATTTGATTCACTATTTAAGCAATATACTCTTAAATTTATTAATATTCTTTAGGGTGATACCCGTACCGCGAACTACTGCGCGCAATGGGTCTTCGGCAACATATACAGGCAAATCGGTTTTAAGCGAAATACGCTTGTCTAAACCGCGTAGCATCGCTCCACCGCCTGCCATATAGATACCGGTGTTATAAATGTCGGCAGCAAGCTCAGGAGGCGTTTGCGAAAGCGTTTCCATAATAGCGTCTTCTATACGCAAAATCGACTTGTCTAAGGCTTTCACCATTTCGCGGTACGATACCTGTACCTGCTTAGGTTTGCCGGTTAGCAGGTCGCGACCTTGCACCATAATATCTTCAGGTGGCGAATCGAGGTCTTCGATGGCTGCCCCTACTGTTATTTTGATGTTTTCGGCAGTACTTTCGCCCACATATAGGTTGTGTTGGGTACGCATATAATGCACTATATCAGAGTTGAAAATATCCCCTGCTATCTTCACCGACTTATCGCAAACGATACCGCCAAGTGCAATAACAGCAATTTCAGTAGTACCCCCTCCTATATCTATAATCATATTACCTTTAGGCTGCATAATATCAAGCCCAATACCTATTGCGGCTGCCATAGGTTCGTGTACTAAGTAAATATCTTTTCCGTTTACGCGCTCACACGACTCGCGTACCGCACGTGTTTCTACCTCGGTAATGCCTGAAGGAATACACACCACCATACGGAGTGAAGGTGAAAAGAAACGCTTTTTAAGCGCAGGAATACTCTTGATGAGCATACTAATCATTTGCTCAGAAGCGTCGAAATCGGCGATAACCCCGTCTTTTAGCGGACGAATAGTGCTGATGCTAGGGTGTGTTTTCCCCTGCATAAGGCGCGCTTCTTGTCCCACAGCTATAATTTTTTTAGTGCTTCTATCTAAGGCTACAATAGAAGGACTATCCACTACTACCCTATCATTATGGATAATTAGGGTGTTAGCAGTACCCAAGTCAATGGCTATTTCTTCAGTTAAGAAATCAAAAAAACCCATATTATGTTCTTTCTGTTAATGTATATATCTTGATAATCAGTTGTTTAAGTGTTTTTAGGACACTATTCTTAGCGGGTGCAATTTTACGAATTTTTTTTGAGATGAGCAAAAAAGATATAAAATAATTTGCCAATTAGCAAATTTGTCAATTAGCAAATTTACTAATTCAGAATTTTTTTCTTTTGTACTTACCCCTTACAAAGGATATACCTACCCTTTAGGATGAGCGAAGGATGAGCGAAAGATAAGCGAAAGATAAGCGAAAAATAACTTATTTATAAATATTTTGCTAATCAAAAAAATATCCTTACCTTTGCGTCGTTAATTTTTAAATGATAAAGTTATGTTGTATTTTTTCAAATCCATCAGAAGATCAGTAAAACACTGGTACATTCACCTTATTTTAGGGATTTTGTTCATTCTTTGTGGTATAGGGGTAATTATATCACCACAAGCTTCTTATCTTACCCTTTCAATACTCTTTAGTCTTTCGTTCTTAGTATCGGGGATAACTGAATCCTTCTTTGCTCTACAGAATACTAAAAATCTCAATGGTTGGGGTTGGTATTTGGTAAGCGGACTCATTTCATTGATAATGGGTATTTTTTTACTTATGTATCCTGCCCTATCAATGTTTATATTACCATTGGTAGTAGGTTTTACGTTGCTATTCCGTTCGTTTCAGCTACTTGGTTTTGCCTTCGAAGAAAAAGAAGCAGGCGTACTGAATTGGGGGAACTTAGCCATAGTGAGCGTATTGAGTATTATCCTCTCGTTCATTTTGATTGCTAATCCTATCTTTACAGGTATCTCATTAGTAGTATTCACTGGTTTAGCATTTATCTTCACAGGTATTTCATCTGTAATACTTTCGTTCAATCTGAAAAAGTTAAAAGGTTCTGCTCAAAAGTTATCAGATGATTTAAAGAACCGCATAGAAGACCTCGAAAAAGAAGTGAAAGAAGCTACGAAATAACAGCAAATTAGTAAAATACCACTGGCACAAGTCTATAGTTATACCTATGATTACAGAGCTATAGTGCTTTTTTGCAGAAAATACCTCCAAAGAATTAAATACTCTTTGGAGGTATTATGATTTTATAATTGACGCGCCTACGTTCAATATCCAGCACTCTTTTTAAGAGTTGTCTTTATCTTATCTTTTATTATTAAATAATAGCAAAAGCTACTCATTTGCTGATTGACATATTTGCTAATTGGCAAATTATTCGTACCTTTGCCTTTCTAAACAGCTAAAACTATTATTATGGCGCGAAAAGCAAGAAGTATTGAAGAACAAATAAAACTCCTTAAAAAACGAGGAATGATTTTTGACGATGAAGATAAAGCCGAACAAATATTAGAAGATGTAGGCTATTACCGATTAGGTTTTTATTGGTATCATTTTCAAAAAGACTTCAAAAAACATCTTTTCTTAGATAATACCCATTTCTCTACAGTAATCAATTTATATTACCTAGATGTTGATTTGCGTTTCTTACTCATCAAAGTACTAAGTAGAATAGAAATCAATCTGCGAACCCGTATTATCCACATTGTTTCTAACCACTACAAAGATAATCCGTTTTGGTTTGCCGACAAAAAAATAATGAAAAACCAATTTGTAGATACTTTAGATAATTTCTACACTGATATTAAAAAGAAAAATAAAGTTATTGCCGAGCATCACCGCAAATACCCCAATGACAAGTACGCTCCTGCTTGGAAAACACTTGAATTTATGACTTTAGGAAGTCTTTATACGCTATTTACCTCACTAAAAGAGGAAGAAATAAAGACAGCAATAGCTTCAAAATATAGAGTACGAAATATCAAAGTATTTGATAATTATTTTAAGGTTATCCGTAATATTCGCAATATCTGTTCGCATACTCGTGTATTATACGACCTTAGTTATTATGAAACCGTTGTAAAGAAAGGTGTTGTTAAAATTTCAGACGAAGAAAAGAACTCTCTGAGTGCTATTATAAAAGTAATAAGCTATTTTTTGCAACAAATATCTGCTAATAGAGCTAATGATTTTCAAAATAATTTAAAAGAGTTATTTCTTAGACATTCTGATAATGAGAGAATTATGAAAATTATAAAAGATAAATCTAAAATTTCTTTGGTAGAATAAAAAAATGTTGTAATTTTGCACCATAGAAATGCGACGGCATTTTGGTAACAGTGTCCTTTTACACAAGCAGTAAAACAGGCACTTAAAAAGCGAACAACTACAAGCCTCTTCCAAGCGGAGAGGCTTTTTTGTATTTTAAATAATAACAAAAGCTACTAATTTGCTGATTGACATATTTGCTAATTGGCAAATTATTCGTACCTTTGCCGTGTAGAATATGAGCGGTTTATTCAACCACCCTGATTTACAGTCACTAATTTATTAATTCAAATTTTAAAATTGATGAAAATCATTATCGCCATTGATGGCTATTCCTCTACAGGGAAAAGTACTACCGCCAAAGCAGTAGCCAAAGCATTAGGCTATGTGTATATTGATACAGGTGCGATGTACCGCGCCGTTACCTACCTCGCCCTCGAGAAAGGCTATGCCTCTACCTCAGGCATCGAGGTGAAACCGCTGATGAAAGCCCTCAGACAGTCAGAAATAAAATTCGTATACAACCCCGAAGTAGGCTTCGCAGAGCTATACCTCAACGGTAAAAATATAGAAAACGACATCCGTAGCATAGATGTAGCTAATTGGGTGAGCGAGATAGCCAAACAACCCGAAATACGCACTTATTTAGTAAACCTACAACGCAAGATGGGCGAAGCGAAAGGTGTAGTAATGGACGGTCGGGATATTGGGACGGTAGTATTCCCCGATGCTGAACTAAAAATATTTATGACCGCCAGCGAACAAGTGCGTGCTGAGCGTCGTTATAACGAGCTGAAAAGCAAAGGCGACAATACCTCTTTTGCCGAAGTGCTTGCCAATATACAACACCGCGACCATATCGATACCACACGCAAAGAGTCGCCCCTAAAGAAAGCCGATGATGCTATCGTTATCGACAACACCCACCTAACCATCGACCAACAAGTTGAAAAAATACTATCCTTGGTTAATAAATAATTGAACCTTATGCCGCATACTATCACCACAGACGACAGCGCCAAGCAAGCATCGATATTCGTAGAATATACGAAAGGGCTTGGTTTTGCTCATACCACCAAAACTAAATTCGATAGTTCTTTTAGAGAAGAACTTTCTGCCAAAGAAAAAGAATTTAAAGAGATGTTCATCGAGAGGGTAAAAGAAGTAAAAGCCGTCAGACAAGGAAAGTTACAAACGCGTGATTTAGACGAAGTACTCAATGAATTATAGTTTTAATAAAAGTGAATATACCACCGTAGATATGAAAATTATAAAAGAAGTAGTAGAAGAGTATTATAACGATTAAAGAAAAGACAAAATAAAAAAATATGTGTGAACACAATTGCTCTTGTGGCGGAGCGCGCCACAACTGGACGAAAGAAGAAATTATCGCTATCTATAACAAACCCCTAATGGACTTGCTCTACGAAGCAGCGACCGTACACCGCAAGTACCACGACCCTAATTCGGTGCAAGTCTCTACCCTACTCTCTATCAAGACAGGAGGTTGCTCTGAAGACTGTGCTTATTGTCCGCAGTCGGCACGCTACGAAACAGAGGTGAAAATAGAAAACGCCGATATGATGAGCGTTACCCACGTGAAAGCACAAGCTCTACGTGCTAAATCGGCAGGGGCTTCGCGCGTGTGTATGGGGGCAGCGTGGCGCAATGTAAAAGATGGTCCAGAATTTGAGCAAGTACTCGAAATGGTGCGTACTATCAACAAACTTGATATGGAGGTGTGCTGCACCCTTGGTATGCTAACCGAAAACCAAGCTAAACGCCTTGCCGAAGCTGGTTTGTACGCCTACAATCACAACCTCGACACCTCTGAAGAATACTACAAAGAGATTATCTCTACTCGTAGCTACGAAGACCGTTTGAAGACGATTGACAACGTGCGCAAAACCAATATCACCGTATGCAGTGGGGGTATTATAGGTATGGGCGAATCATTAGAAGACCGAGCAGGTATGTTAGTAGCCTTATCAACGCTCAATCCGCAACCAGAGTCTGTGCCTATCAATGCTTTAGTACCCGTAGAAGGCACTCCTTTAGAAGATTGTAAGCCGGTAGATATATTCGAGATGGTGCGTATGGTAGCCACAGCGCGTATCGTGATGCCAGAGTCGCAAGTACGCCTATCAGCCGGACGTACCCAAATGAGCCAAGAGGGACAAGCCTTGTGTTTCTTTGCAGGGGCTAACTCTATCTTTGCAGGCGACAAGTTACTGACTACCCCTAACCCTGACATCAATGAGGATATGCAGATGCTTGGCGTACTGGGTATGCGCATACAAAAGCCTTTCGAAACGCACCCACAACCACAGACCGTGGAAGCAGCTGACTCGCAGTACCATTCGTTAGGAGAAAACCCTAAATGGACGCGTCCTAACCACAAGATAGAGCGCAACGAAGAGAAGAGAAAAATGGTAAAATTAGCGTAGCTGATTTGCTAATGTAATGAAAGATTAGTATAAG